>DASQNL010000001.1:0-7386 GCA_035644995.1 Pyrinomonadaceae bacterium
ACCCGACACGAACGCTCCCTCCGGCTCGCGCAGCCCCGCCCGCTCCGCCGCCTCCACCAACTCCCCCACCACAGGCTCCACCAGCCCCGAATGAAACGCCCGCTCCGTCTCCAACTCCCGCCACCACACGCCCCGCTCCTCCGCCTCCGCTCCCGCCGCTCGCATCTCCGCCACCCTGCCTGAGAGCACACACTGTCCCGGCCCGTTGACCGCCGCCACCCACACCGTGTGCCGCGCCGCCAACTCCTGTGCCTCCGCTTCGCTCAGGCCGACGGCCGCCATCGCGCCCGGCTCCAGCCGCTGCATCAACTCGCCGCGCCGCCAGACGAGTCGCAGGGCGGCTTCCACCGTCATCACGCCGCACAGGCAGGCGGCGACCAACTCGCCCACGCTGTGGCCGATGAAGGCGTCGGCGCGCACGCCTTCGGCTTCCCACGCGCGGGCGAGCGAGTAGCCGAGGGCAAAGAGCGCGGGCTGCGCCAGCCGCGTCTCTCGCAGGCTCTGCGCGGCGGCCGCCTCGCTCTCGCTGTCATGCGTCTCGCCGTAGAGCGCGTCGCGCAGTTCCGTACCGGCTTCCTCTCCCAACAGTTGGAAGCAGCGGTTCATCTCGGTAGTGAAGACGCCGCCCTGCGTGTAGAGGCCGCGTCCCATGCCGCGGTACTGCGCGCCCTGCCCGCTGAAGAGAAAGGCCACGCGGCGCGCGCGCGTCCCGGCGCGACGGGCGGCGGGCGCGGCTGCGCTCGCCGCTTCGTCGAGCAGGGCGACGGCTTCCGCGCGCGAGGCGCAGACGATGGCGCGGCGTTCGGGGAAGTGGCGGCGTCCGGCGCGTAAGGTGAAGGAGACATCGCCGAGGGGAGTGGTCGTGTCTTGCCGTAGATGTTCAGCTAAGAGGGCGGCCGCGCGCGTCAGAGCGGAAGGTGTGCGCGCCGACAAGGGTAGCAGCACCGGCTCACTCGACTCGCTCGCTGACTCAGTCGTCAACTCAGTCTTAGTAGTGACGGACTCGGCATGCGTCATGGCCGCCGCTTCAGTCGCCGCCGCCTCAGCCGCCGCTTCAGTCGTCGCCTTCTTGGTATGAACTTGCGTGACGGACTCTGCCGCTCCGGTCGCCGCTCTGGTCGCTTCGCTCCACTGCTCCAACACGACGTGCGCGTTCGTTCCCCCGATGCCGAACGAACTCACGCCCGCTCGCCGCACTCCTCCCTCTCCTTCCCACTCCCGTAACCGCTCGTTCACATAAAACGGACTCGTCTCAAAGTCTATCCGCGGGTTCGCCCGCTCGTAGTGCAACGAGGGCGGCAACTCCCCACGCTCCACCGCCAACACCGCCTTGATCAACCCCGTCACCCCCGCCGCCGCGTCCAGATGCCCCACGTTCGTCTTCACCGACCCCAGCGCGCAGTACTGCCGCCGGTCGGTGCCCGCCCGAAACGCTTTCGTCAGAGCTTCGACCTCGATGGGGTCGCCCAGTTCCGTGGCCGTGCCGTGGGCTTCGACGTAGGAGATGTCGGAGGGCGAGAGACCGGCGACGGCGAGAGCTTCGGCGATGACGCGGGCTTGACCGTCGGGGCTGGGAGCGGTGAAGCCGACTTTGCGCGAGCCGTCGTTGTTGACGGCCGAGCCGCGGATGACGGCGCGGATGGAGTCGCGGTCGGCTTGGGCGTCGGAGAGGCGTTTGAGGAGGACGAGGCCGAGACCGGCGCCGCCGACCGTGCCGTGAGCGGAGGCGTCGAAGGCGCGGCAGTGCCCATCCGGCGAGAGGATGCCGCCTTCTTCGTAGACGTATCCGCCCCTGCCCCTGCCGATCAGCGAGACGCCTCCGGCGAGAGCCATGTCGCACTCGCCGTTGAGCAAGCTCTGGCAGGCGAGATGGACGGCGACGAGCGAAGTCGAGCAAGAAGTCTGCACCGCGACGCTGGGGCCGCGCAAATTCAGCTTGTAGGACGCCCACGTCGGCAGGTAGTCCTTATCGTTGGAGATCGCGACGCGGAAGCCGCCCACCGTCTCCAACAGTTCGGGGTTGGAGTAAAGGTTGATGAGATAGTTGCTGATGCGCGCTCCGGCGAAGAGGCCGATGAGGCCGCGATAGGCTTCCGGGTCGTAACCGGCTGACTCCAGAGTCTCCCACGCGCATTCGAGGAAGAGACGCTGTTGCGGATCCATGATCTCCGCCTCGCGCGGCGTGAAGCCGAAGAACGAGGCATCGAACAGATCGATGTCTTCGATGGTGACCCCGGCCTTGACGTAGCGCGGGTGGTTGTAGACCGTGGGGCTGACGCCGAAGGATTGTAGCTCCTCGTCGGAATAGTGGGAGATGGACTCCACGCCGCCGCGCAAATTCTGCCAGAACTGCTCGACGTTGGCCGCGCCGGGAAACCGTCCCGCCATCCCGATCACCGCGATGCCCGCCGTCGCCTGACTCGCCTTCGGCTTCGCGCCGTTACCGTTGCCGCCGAGGCGACCGCGTCGCAACATGGCCTCCCGCTGCTCCGTGCCCCAACGGCTGATCTCTTGAAGATAAGGCTCCTGCCCGCGCGGTCGCGCGAGGTGCGAGGCCAGCGAGCTGATCGTCGGGAACTTGAAGAGATCGACGATGGAGAGATCGTTGCCGTAGGTCTCGCGCAGTTGGGCGTGGAGGCGCGCGATGAGGAGCGAGTGGCCGCCGAGGTCGAAAAAGTTGTCGTGAATGCCGACCTGTTCCAGCCCCAGCGCGTCGCGCCAGAGCGCTGCGAGCGACTGTTCGATGTCGGTTTCGGGGGCGACGAACTCGGCCTCGACGGCGCGCACGCCGTCGGGCGCGGGCAGCGCATCGCGGTCGAGCTTGCCGCTGGGCAAGAGCGGAAGGCGTTCGAGCACGACGAAGGCCGCCGGGATCATATACTCCGGCAACTCTCTTTTGAGCGACTCGCGCAATTCGCTGACGGCGGGCGCGGATTCCGCCCGTGGCACGACGTAAGCGATGAGCCGCGCGCCTCCGGTCGCGTCAGTCCCGGCGACGACGACCGCCTCGCGCAAAGCTCCGAGGCGCAGCAGCGTCGCCTCGATCTCGCCCAACTCGATGCGGAAGCCCCTGATCTTCACCTGATGATCGAGACGCCCGAGGTATTCGATTTCGCCGCCGGGCAGACGCCGGGCGAGGTCGCCCGTCCGGTAGAGACGTTCGCCGCCGGACTCGGCGAAAGGATGCGGGATGAAACGTTCGGCCGTCAGCGCGGGACGCCGCCAGTAGCCGCGCGCCAGTTGGACGCCGCCGATGTGGAGATGCCCGGAGACGCCGACGGGCACGGGCTGGTCGGCCTCGTCGAGAATGTAAATCTGCGTGTTCGTCACGGGGCGGCCGATGGGCACGGAGAGGCGGCTCGTGTCGCGCTCGCAAGGCCAGGCCGTCACGTCCACGGCCGCTTCCGTCGGGCCGTAGAGGTTGTGTAGTTCGGCGGCGGCGTGCATGCGTTCGAAGAAGCGTTGCTGGAGGCTGTGGGGCAACGCCTCGCCGCTGCACACCACCCGCCGCACGCTGCGGCAGAGCGACGCGCGCGGTTCTTCGAGAAAGACTTGCAGCATGGAGGGCACGAAGTGGAGCGTCGTCACATCATGGCGGACGATGAGGTCTGCGAGTTCCGCGCTGTCCTGGTGCGCGCCGGGACGCGCCACGACGAGACGCGCGCCGGTCATCAGCGGCCAGAAGAATTCCCAGACCGAAACGTCGAAGCTGAAGGGGGTCTTTTGCAAGACGGCGTCCGAGCCGTTGAGGCGATAAGTCTCCTGCATCCAGAAGAGGCGGTTGCAGATGCCCGCGTGCGTGTTCATCGCGCCCTTCGGCCGACCCGTCGAACCGGAGGTATAGATCACGTAGGCGAGATGCTTTGCGCCGACGACGGCCGCGAGGTTCTCGTCGTCGCCGGTTTCTTCGCCCGTGGACAATTCAACGTCGAGCGCGAGGACGTGGCCGCCGAAGCCTGCGCTCAGGGCGGAGAGGTGAGATTGCGTGATGAGCACTTCGGGCGCGGCGTCGGCCAGCATGAAAGAGACCCGCTCCTGCGGGTACGACGGATCGATAGGGACGTATGCGCCGCCCGCCTTCAAGATGCCGAGCAGCGCGACGACCATCTCGACCGAGCGTTCCATCAACACGCCGACGAGCTGGTCGGCCTCCACGCCGTGCGCGCGTAAGCGGCGCGCCAGGCGATTGGCGCGACGGTTCAACTCGGCGTAGGAAAGTTGCACCACATCGTAGACGAGCGCGACGGCGTCGGGCGTGAGTTCGACCTGCCGCTCGAACAGTTGGTGGAGGCAGACTTCCTGCGGGTACGCGGCGCGCGTGTCGTTCCAACCGGCGAGCGCTTGTTGACGTTCCGCCGGGTCGAGCATCGGCAGTTCGGCGACGGGCAGGTCGGGGTGCGAGACGGCGGCGCGGACGAGGTTCTGGAAATGCCCGGCGAGCCGCGCGATGGTGGCGGACTCGAAGAGGTCGGCGCGGTAATCGAAGGTGCCGGCGATGGTCTGCTCGGTTTCGGCCATGCCGAGCGTCAAGTCGAACTTGGCGGTGCTGCCCTCGCCGTAGAGCGAAGTCATTTTCAAACCGGCGATCTCGAAAGCGTCGTTCGGCGAGTTCTGCAACACGAACATCACTTGAAAGAGCGGCGTGCGGCTGAGGTCGCGTTCCGGCTTGAGCACTTCCACCAATTTCTCGAAGGGCACGTCCTGATGCGTGAACGCGCCGAGCGCGACCTCTTTGACCCGCGCCAGCAATTCGCGGAACGTGGCGCGGCCGTCAACGTCCGTGCGCAGCACGAGCGTGTTGACGAAGAAGCCGATGAGACCTTCGACCTGATGACGATCCCGGTTCGCCACCGGCGTCCCGACGGACAGGCTCCGCTGCCCCGTGTACCTGTAGAGCAACACCTTGAAGGCCGCGAGCAGCGTCATGAAGACGGTCGCGCCCTCCGCGCGGCACAACCGCTTGACCTCGGCGGCAACCTCCGGCGGCAACTCGAAGTTGAGCGAATCGCCGCGAAACATCTGCACGGCCGGGCGCGGCCGGTCGGTCGGTAAATCGAGGTTCAGAGACCCGCCGCCGAGTTGTCGCCGCCAGTAGTCGAGCTTGGATTCGAGCACGTCGCCCTGCAACCACTCGCGCTGCCACGCCGCGAAATCGGCGTACTGGATGGGCAGTTCGGCCAGCGGCGACTCGCGGCCTTCCGTGTAGGCCGCGTAGAGCGCGGCGACCTCGTTCGTGAGCACGCCGATTGACCACCCGTCCGAGACGATGTGGTGCATGGTGAATAGCAGGACGTGGACGGTCGGCTCCAGACGCAGCAGCGAGGAACGGACGACGGGGCCGCGTTCGAGGTCGAAGCCGCGCTCGGATTCCTGCGTCACGAGGCGCACGAGTTGTTGCCTGCGCTCACCGTCCGCGAGCGCGCTGAGGTCGATGACGGGCAGCGGCAGCGGCGACTCCGGGCTGACGAACTGGACGGGTTCGCCGCCGAGCAGCTTGAAGGTCGTGCGCAGCACTTCGTGGCGACGAACGATCTCGCTGAGCGTGCGTTCCAGCGCGGGGATGTCGAGGCGGCCTTCCATCTTGACGGCCATCGGCATGTTATAGAAGGGATTGCCGGGTTCCCATTGCGAGAGGAACCAGAGCCGCTGCTGGGCGAACGAGAGCGGGGCGGGCGCGGCCGCGTCCGGGCGGCGCATGATGGCCTCACGGGCTTCGGCCGCCAGGTGCTTCTCTTTCAGGCGGAGCGCAAGCAGGGCGCGCCGCTCCGGGCTTAGCTCGTCAACAAGTCTGGATAGATTGCCCACGGTTCGAACCTCTTCCTTTTACTTCTGCGGGGGTCGGGTAGTCTGGGGGTCAGCGTGCGGCGGCGGCGGATCAAGACCGCGTGGTCTGCCGGTTGGCGAGCGCCTCGCCGAGTTTCTGTTTGAGGCGGCTCGTCAGCAGGGCGCGCTTCTCCGGCGTCAGTTGCTCCATCATCGCGCGCATCCGCTCATCCTTATCGTCCGTCTTTTTGGCGGCGAACAATTCACCGTTGCCGTCAAAGTGTCTCGACTTCGCGGAGCCGTTGGCGGCGGCGCGACCCGCCGCCACCCGCTCGATCACGTCGCAGGCCGTGCCGTCGGCGTCGGCCGCCTTCGTCAGATGCGCCGCCTCCCGGCACCGCGCCGCGATGTCGGGCGAGTGGAGCAGGCGGTCGAGCGAGGCGGCCACTTCGTCAACCGTCCAACGCGCCGGCGTGAGCGATTCGGCGACGCCGAGACGTTTGAGGCAGGTCGCGTTCTCCGCGCGGTCGTAGCCATGACCGAGCACGAGTTGCGGCACTCCCGCGGCGATGGCCTGCCCGCACGAACCGATGCCCGCGTGGTGGATGATGGCGCCCATGTCGCCCATCAGTTTGCCGAACGGGAGATAATCGAACCGCTTGACGACGGCGGGCAGGATGTCCGGGATCACCATGTCGAACTTGGTGATGATTAGGCCGGGATGATTGAGCCGGCGACACGCTTCGGCGGCGACCGAGAAGAAGTCGCGCTTGAGCGGGATGCTCGTGCCGTGCGAGATGAGGACGGGACGCTCGCCGCGCTCGATCATCTCGTTGACCTCAGGCGGCAATTCGCCGTCCGTCACCATGTCGTCGCGGATGAAGCCGACCAGATCGACCTTGAAAGGCCAGCGCGGATCGACGGGCGCGAACCATTCAGGCCAGAGGCCGAGGTGGCGGTCTGCATAGGCCAGCCAGCCGCGCCAGTCGCGCACGGGTTCGAGGCCGAGTTCGCCGCGCACGATGTTGATGTCCTTGCCGACCTCCTTGTACAACTCGTCGAAGAAGCCGAGATCGATAATCCAGTTGGGCAGAAAGCCCGGCGCCATGAAGACCGAAACGAAGGGCAGCGACAACTTCTCGGCCACGAGTTGACCGGCCGTGAAGCTGGTGTAATTCGACATCAGGATGGTTTCGCCGGGGCGGCAAATCGCGCTCACCCGCTCAAACTCGCGCAGCGTCTTCTTGATGGGCACGCCGAACACGCTGATGACGGGCGTGCCTTCGGCCTGCTCACCGGCCGTCGCCTGCCGCGAGCTATGGTTCGGGATGAGCACCGTGTCGTCCTGATAAGACTCGCCCATCTGTTGCCGGTCGAGAAACACCTGCTCCTCGTAGGGCGGCACTTCCTCCGGCGTGTCGATGGCGAGGAAATCAAGCCCCGCCGCCCCGGCCTTTCCTTCGTTGTACCAGTGCGAGACCAAAGACACTTCGTGCCCGCGGCTCTTGAGGGCTTTCCCGGTCTTCAGGTAGGGAAACAGGTCGCCGCCCGTCCCTTTGGTCATCATCACGATGTGCGCCATTTTTTTATTTCCTCAATCGGTGCTCTTGCTCAAGTCGCTTT
>DASQNL010000002.1:0-7429 GCA_035644995.1 Pyrinomonadaceae bacterium
GTGTCATCTGGGGAGGGGTGCTGACCGGCAAGGCGGTAAACGTCACCTTCACGTTTTCCTGGTTATCGTATTTAGGCCAATCACTCGTGCCCCCCGGATCAATCGTGCCGCAATCGCCGTGGCCGGGGGAAGTAATACCGAACATAATCTGAACCGGTGTGTTATTGGACAACTTCATTTAAGTGACTCCCTGAGCGCCGGAAAATCGGGCGGGTTGCGAAGCGTGGCGGGTCTGGTTATGCGAAGCGTGGCGGGTCTGGCTATAAGGCCACGAGCGTCAGTTCGGTCTGCTCACCAGTTTGGGTGGTGTCCCAGGTGGTCGAGAAACTGGCGGTGCCGACGGGCAGGAACTCAACCGTGACGTTCTGTTGCGTGTCATAGAAGGGAAGATCGGCCAGCCCATTGACGGGAATCGTGCCGCAATCCCCCGCCCCGGGGGCAGTAATAAAGTAGCGCACGGGGACGTTAGTTTCGTTGACGAGCTTCATTCACTTGTTCTCCGGTTAGTTGATTTGCTTGCGAAAGATAGGTCTAATCACGCGGTGACGCTTGCGGTGTGTATATCTTGGCAGCGCGCGCATCCTACTAGATACGCATTCCCATAGCAAGGAGAATTGCCCCGGTGCGGCCGCACACGGTAATAGCATCTTTCTCCGGCTTCCGGCTAAGTCTCTTTCATTCGGCACAAGGCTTGGTTACTACGAAATTCGCTCCAAACCAAGCGCGGTTGGGACGGGTAGGATTTATCCGCATCAGCGGAGGTTTTTCATAATCGCCGAGGGTGTTGGTAGATGCCACCTCAAGTGCGGGTGGATGATTGATAAAACAACTACCTTTCGGAGTCTCGCCCGCAACCCTCGTATCGGTAGGCTAGGCGGCTTCCGTCACCCGAATCTACAGGACGCGCGAGTGTGGCGGGTGAAGGGGTTTGAGAAACATCTCATCTTTTACCGTCCCCTTGATGACGGCGTGGAGGTACTGCACGTCGTTCACAGCTCGCGTAATCTTGAGGAGCTTTTCCCATAGCTGAACCGTAGTCCTTGTTTCACTGAGCTTGATTTAGTTACCTTCGTTTTCGAGGGGTACGTGATTGACGCACGTGCCCCTCTGCCTTAATCGCTCGTCCTTTTAACTATATGGTAGAAACGTCCTGCTTTTTTAAACTTTATGCACCAAACCGTTTCAGCTTTATGGTAGAGAATCGCCTGCAAGTCATTGATTCCCCGTGCGACGTATTTTAACTTTATGGTAGAACCGATAGAGACTGTCAGTGTGTATGACTGGAAGCATCGGTTCGCTTGACCGCTGCCACAAGTTGCCGCGATTATGGGTGGGATGAAGACATCCTTGAAGATATTGCTGATGGTCATCGCGCTGGCATTGGTCGTGTGCCTCGTGTGGCTCGTGGCGCGACCCGATGAGCGGGACGAGCCGGCCGGGGCGAGCGTTTCGGACACGTCCGGAGTTCCGTCGTTCGAGGTGCACGTCGAGAAGCCACGCCTCGCCCGGTTCCTCTTCGGCATCCTCCCGGTCAAGCTCGAAGCGAAGCTGTTTGGGAACAGCGGCTATTTGGAAACGACATTCAACCACGCGAGCCGTGGCGCAAAGTTCGGCAGCGTCGGGCACGACCGCCTCGAACTCGGCGCCGACGACTGGGAACTCCTCATCGAGACCGACGCCGAAGGGCGGGTCGCTCCGGGAACGCGCCTCGTGTTTCCCATCGAACTCGCGGAAAGGCAGCGGACGCTGCGCTGCCGACCCGCCGACGAGGCCGTCGGCTATCTCCGTGCCACCCCGCGCGCAGGCTCAGACGTGCTCGACGGCCGCTTCGTCGTCGAACTCGCCACCTGCGAAAATGCCGAAACGAGAGAGGTCATCGAGTGGCCGCCGGCGCCGCTCACCGTCCGCGGGAGCTTTCGGGGTCTGCCACACGTCCGCCGCTAGAGCCTGAGGGAGACCGGCCGCCGCCGCCCGGCATGACCTGTCGCGCGCCCGACGCCGAATCCACGCAAGCTGCCGATGTGAGCCGCGCTATTCGTGGTCGGGTGCGTGCCGCTGTGAGAGTGCGGCCTACCGGATCGGCGACGGGCGTTGAAGCTCAAACCGAACCTCACCCTTGTCCGTCGTCCCCGCACGAGTCCAACCTGAATATGCGTAGAACCCTTCGGCTCGACTGCCCGGCTCCGTCGTCAGCCAGATGCGCTCGCAGCCTTCACGCCACAGCCAGCCGACAGCGCGCTCCAGTAGTACCGTGCCCAAGCCCCGCCCCTCCCACTCAGGGAGCAGGAACAATGCCCAGATCATCGACTCCTCACGGTCGGCCATGCTGAAGCCGACGACTCGCCCTTCGTGCTCGGCCACCCAGCCCTTGCCCCGCACTTCAAGCCCGGCCACGATCCGCTCCCGCGGGATGTCGCTCGTCAGGATGTTCTCTTTGACGGCCGCCCGGACAGCCACCAGAGCAGGAACGTCGTTGCGCGTCGCTTCACGTATGATCATCGAATCCAATCCTTAACTGCGCTTCTTCGACAACGAATCTCCGAAGGGGAAAGCCGTGCCGCCGCCGACGGGACGCCGCCCGCCGCAGCCGCTCCCAAGAGTGTTGCGTTGAAGGAGACGCGGAAGACCTCGAAGGCCACTCCCTCGCAAACCAAGGCGGCGCGGAAAAAATCGACCGCCGGTCGGGCACGGAAGAAACGGGGCTGACGATTCCGTCTCACGCGGCTCAAACACGGTCGCGCTCGCGGCCGGCGCGGTGAGTTGTTTTGTGCAGCCCGCCGGTGTTTGTAAGTTGCTCTTTACTATCCGGGGGCTGCTTAATCCACGGCGTGAGTTCGCTCTCCGCAAGAATCGCTTTAATCGGCTTGTAGATTAAATGTGTACGTTATACCTTGGAGCGAAAGCGCACCGAAGGGGTGGGCTGCACACACAGTAATGCGCCGGGATGTTAAACTGACGCCGGCTATTATCATAGGCCGCCGGTTTTAAACGGCGGATAAATTAAGGGACTTAACCGCACTACTCGTTCTTGAAGGGAGAATGAATAGATGGCAGAACTGCGCGGCTCGCTCGCTCCGCCCGAAATCAAGGCGGAGTGGGAGCGCGCCTATGAGTTGTACCGCCGGGCGCCGGGTGCGCCACATGACAAGAAACTCGACCGCACCGAGCGCATCACTTACGTCGCACAGGAACTGAACCTGACGCGCAAACAGGCCAAACGCAGGATTCGGAATTACGAGGCGTGGCAGCGCAATATAAGTAAAGGGCTGGTCGGAGAGTAGGGTCGGCAAAAACTTCCCGGCCGCACCTGCTGTCGGGAGCGACGCATCCTACTCGCCCCTCGTAATTGCGGACAAGATATGTTTTGCCGCCTTGTCCGCCGACTCGCGTCACCTCAACCTCCGGCCGCGCCCTCGATAGAGAGAACGGACGGAGCAACCATTAACGCGTTTATCCCGCCGTTTCGCACGCGCTGTCGGCAGAGCGTCGGGGTAGACACGCAACAGTAGGGACAAAGGCACGGCGCGCTTCCGGAAGCGTGCCGCGCCTTTGTCCCTACTGTTGCCTCCGACAGCGTCAATATTTCGACGACCCGCGGCGGCTTGCCGCTCAAAGGGTCTTCTCCGAACGCCGCTTCTCCCGCCGTGCCGCCCCTCCCTTTGCCCCACCCCGTCATCCGCTTCGGCTACGGCACGACGCGCAAAGCAGCCGCGCTCGCTCCGGTGGAAGCGTTTGCGCTTCGCGTAACGCCCCGCGCCCCGCGCCAGGGAAACTCGGCCACGGGAAAGTTTCACTTGAACAAATTGTGACCTTCGCGGGATAACTTTTCATCTCGACGCGAACGCGGAGAGCATCTAACTCGAAGGCTGCCCACCGCCTGTGTCGCAAACGAGTTTGCCGACGAGTCGCGGCGGGCGAAACGATCTAAGTTCGAGGGGGGAGATATTTTATTGTTCGCTAAATTTTCTCGATTCGCAGTAATGATTTTGGCCGCATTCTGTTTGGGGGGCGGCGTCGCCGCGACCGTCAAGGCGCAGGAACCGGCTCAATCCCGCTCTCTCGCGGGCGCGCCTCCGGACGTTGACGCCATCATCCGCGCGTTCACGGCCAAAGAGACCGAGTTCAGCCGCGCGCTCAACAACTACGGCTTCAAGCGTGATGCGGTCATCCAGACCGTGGGCGCGGGCGGACAGGTGACGGGCGAGTATCGCCGCGCCTCGCAGTTCTCCTTCGATGACCGGGGCGGCCGCTACGAGCGCATCAACCATTTTCCGCAACCGACCTTGACGGAAGTCTCCTTCACGCAGGAAGACCTCGAAGACCTCGGCGGCGTGCAGCCCTTTGCGCTCGAAGCCTCGAAGCTCGACCGCTACAAGTTCACCTACGTCGGCAAGGAGCGCATTGACGAGCTAGACCTGTACGTTTTCGATGTCGCGCCCAAGGTCATGCCGAAGAAGATCACCGAGCGTTTGTTTCAGGGGCGCGTGTGGGTTGACGATCAGGACTTGCAGATCGTGAAGGTGCGCGGCAAAGGCGTGCCGGAGGGGAATCAGCGTTTTCCCATCTTCGAGACCTACCGCGAACAGGTGGACGGCCGCTATTGGTTCCCCACCTACACCTCCGTGGACGACGTGTTGGAGTTCCCCAACGGGCAGACGACACACCTGCGCATGACGGTGCGCTACATGGACTATCGCCGCTTCAAGGGAAGCGTGAAGATCATCGAAGAGGGAGAGCCGGGCATCGCCCCCTAACATTCAAGGACGCGCCGCCTTTGCTCTCGGACTGAAAGCAAAGGCGGCGGCTCAAGCAGATCGTTTGGACGGCGGGCGGAGGCGCGAGGAATCGATTCCTCGCGCCTCCGCTCTTTCTGTTTGTCCGGAGCGGGGAAGACTGCTTGATTCCCCGTCCATGATGTCTCGCCCGCGCACCTCGCCTTTTTCATTTTCTCTTGTTTCGTGCTACCGTTTTTGCTTTCGCTTCGGGGCAGGGCGAAAGCCTCAGTCGCTCGTTCGCCCGGCCGGGGAAGAGGGTAGCTTTTATTTAGTCGTCGAATAGCGCGGCGTTTGACTTTAAGGAGACCTGCGATGAAGCGGTCGCTTCTGCTATGTTTGCTGGCGGCAGGGTGTTATTTGAGTTCCGGATGCGGGGCGAAGAACCGGGGCGGCGGCGACGCGGCGAGTAACGCGGGAAGCGCGGACGGCGGCGGCGGCAACCGCGCGGCGACGAGACCCGCGAAGGCCGATGTCGTGTTCGCCAGAGAGGCGGTCGAGGGTTTGCTCGGCGGCGACGCCGCGGTGGCCGACGCGTTCGATTGGGAAAACTTGATAGTGCCGGGCGCGGATGCGGGCGAGGCTTACGCGGAGATGCCCGACGACGAGAACCGGGAGGAATTTCGGAAGGGCTTTATCGAAAAATTCTCCGAGTCGTTCAAACAATCCGGGGCGAGCGTCAGCGACTTGAAGAACTGGCGGGAGCAATCGAAGGAAGGCGAGCAAACTACGATTGCCGTCGATACCACGACGGGCAAGACCATGCACGTGATCGTCGTCCGCCGCGACGGGCGACAGCTAGTGTCCGAACTCTCAATCGAGTGAGCGCGGGCGACGGGGCAACATGATTAGACCTTTCCGCGGCAAGCACCCAAACATTCATCCGAGCGCATTCATCGAAGCGAGCGCGCAGGTGATCGGCGATGTGGAGATCGGCGAACAGTCGTCCGTGTGGTTCAACGCGGTCGTGCGCGGCGACGTGTTCTACATACGCATCGGCAACCGCACGAACATCCAGGACGGCACGGTCGTCCACGTGACCAACGGCACGCACGCCACCATCCTCGAAGACGAAGTGACGGTCGGCCACAACGTCACGCTGCACGGCTGCCACATCGAACGCGGCTGCTTGATCGGCATGGGGTCAATCGTGATGGACGACGTGCGCATCGGCGCACAGTCGCTCGTCGCGGCGGGCGCGCTCGTCTCGCCGGGCACGATCATTCCGCCGCGCTCGCTCGTCCTCGGCGTCCCGGCGAAGGTCAAACGCCCGCTCACCGGGGCGGAAGTCGAAGGACTCGCGCAGTACTGGAAGAACTACATCGAATACACGGAGCAGTACAAAAGCGAATCGTGAATCGTCAATCGTGAACAGACAAATCCGGTCTTCCTCTGTTCTCGATTGACGATTCACGGCGCATGGCTTCTCTTATGTCTAAGACCCAACCGGCGCGCGGGATGCGCGATTTTTTGCCTGCGGATGTGAGGCGGCGCGAGTACGTGATGGGCGTCGTGCGCGAGGTGTATGAGCGTTACGGGTTCGAGCCGTTGGAGACGCCGGCGGTCGAGAACATCGAGACGCTGACGGGCAAGTACGGCGAAGAGGGCAACCAACTCATCTTCAAAATCCTCAAGCGCGGCGAGGGCGAGCGCACGGGCGAAGCCGACCTCGCCCTGCGCTACGACTTGACCGTGCCGCTGGCGCGCGTCGTCGCGGAGTACGGCGAGCGGCTGCCGAAGTTTTTCAAACGCTACCAGATGCAGCCCGTGTGGCGCGCGGACAGACCGGCGCGCGGCCGCTTCCGCGAGTTTTATCAATGCGACGTTGACGCCATCGGCTCCCGCTCGATGATCATCGAAGCCGAACTGTGCGCGGCGGCTTCAGACGCGCTGACCGCGCTCGGCTTTACGAATTTCACGATCCGCCTGAATCATCGGCAGGTGCTCGCGGGCGTGCTGGAACAGGCGGGCGTGGGCGCGGAGAAGCAAGCGGATGCGCTCGTCGCGCTCGACAAGCTGGATAAGATCGGCGCGGAAGGGGTCGCCAAAGAGTTGAGCGAGCGCGGCGTGGCGGGCGAGACGAGCGCGAAGCTGCTGAGCTTTTTTGCAGGTGTGGCGCAGTTGGAGCATGCGACCGAGTTGGTGGCCGATGAAAGGTTTGACGGCGAAGGCGGCGTCACGCGAGCGGATGCTTTCAACGCGGCGATGCTCGGTCGCCTCATCGAATTTTTAGGCGAACACGAAGCGGGCGCGCAGGGCGCGGACGAGTTGCGACAGACTTTGCAGTTCGCGGGAGCGACGGGCGCGGGCGCACGCATCAAGCTCGATCCGAGTTTGGCGCGCGGACTCTCTTATTACACGGGCGCGATCATGGAGATCGGCGTGCCCGATCTGGCGGGCAGCCTCGGCGGCGGGGGGCGTTACGACAATCTGGTCGGGATGTTTTCGGGGCGCGATATTCCCGCGTGCGGCTTCTCGCTCGGCCTCGAACGCATCATCGTCGTGATGACGGAGCGCGAGATGTTCCCGCCGAATCTGTTAGGCGCGGCGGCCGACGTGTTGGTCACGATCTGGGACGAGTCGGCGGCGGCGGACGCGCTCGCGCTGGCGCGGCTTTTGCGCGCGGGCGGGTTGCGGGTGGATGTCTACCCGGAGCG
>DASQNL010000003.1:0-2975 GCA_035644995.1 Pyrinomonadaceae bacterium
CGTCGCCGCTTTCCGGCGGCGGCTTAACTTCGTACCTGTCAGACTTCATGCCACATCGCGTTTGCGATGGTACAGCGGCATCATTTGATCCGAGCGTAAGGCGACAAAGGCATAAGCCTCGCCGGTGTCGTCGCTAAATTCAACTTCATAGGCTCCGTCTTTCCAGCGTTCGACCACAGTCCCAACCTCGCCGCGTCGCAAGCCGTGTTCGGGGATGTCTTCTATCACAGCCACCACATCAAGGATATTAATCGTATCCATCGGACTTCAATTATCTCAAGAATGAATCGCCACGCGCGGCATCTCGCGCCCGTCGCCGACGGTCGTGGCTTCTGCATCACGCACGTTTTTTATCTTCGATTTTCAACTCTGGATGGCGTTTGAGAAAGCCGCCGCGCTTCATCTTGTAGCGACCGGGTTTGAGAATGGCGTCTTCATCAATTCCGGCTTCCAAGTCACGCCGGTAATTCTCTTCCGAGATTTCGATGGTTACATTCTCGCCGTCGTCTTCAACTACGGAGAAGAGGAGCGGCCTATCTGTTTTTTGTTCGCTCATAAATTTGTTGCTCCACTTGGTCGGCTTTGCGCGCTGAAATGATGCGGATCACGTTACCCAACCGCTTGGCATAAATCACATACAGTAGCCGCCGACTCGACAGGCCGATGATAAAGAATCGACTTTCCGTCTCCGAGTGTTCCGCATCGTAATCTTCCAGTCCGTTCGGGTCGTAGAAGACTTCCGTCGCTTCTTCGAAACCAACCCCATGCTTCGCTAAGTTGGTCTGCGCCTTTGCGTCATCCCATTCAAATTTCACCTGCGATGTTTCCTCACATCTTTGCCACGCTCACGAATGGATCGCCACGCGCGGCATCTCGCGCCCGTCGCCGCCCTCTTCGGGCGTGGCGACTTTGAGCGGCTCAGGCCATTCGACCGCGGGCACGCCCTTGGGGCCGAAGCGCGCGGGCTTGCCCTGAGATTTGGCGCGGAGCGCGGCGAGTATCTTCTCCGGCGTGATCGGCACTTCGTCCACGCGCACGCCGACCGCGTCGTAGACGGCGTTGGCGACCGCCGGCATGACGGGGAGGAGCGGCCCCTGACCGACCTCTTTCGCCCCGAAGGGGCCGTTCGGGTCGGCGTCTTCGATAAGATAGGTTTTCACGTCGCACATGTCGTGCGTGGTCGGGCTTTTGTATTCGAGCAGCGAGGGGAACTTGTGGACGACGTTGCGGTTGGCGCGATAAGCCATCTCTTCCATGAGCGCCTCGCCAAGCCCCATGTAGACGCCGCCCTCGACCTGTCCCATGACGAGCATCGGGTTGATCGATTGGCCGATGTCGTGGCCGATCCAGATGCGCTCGACGCGGACGAAGCCCGTCTCCGCGTCAACGTCAACTTCGGCGATGGCCGCCGAGTAGCTGTAAGCGGGCGAGGGGCCGACGCCCGCGCCTTTGAACTTGCCCGGCGAGCGCGGCGGCGTGTAGGAGCCGACCGTGCCAATCGTGCCGAACTTCGACTCCGCCAGCACGACCGCCTCGGCGAAGGCGACGCCCACTTCCGGGTTCTCCACGTCGAAGACGCGGTGATCGGCGAACGAGAGATTTTCGACCGGCAGAGAGAGTTTTTCGGCGACGGCCAGGCTCAACAGTTCGCGCGCGCGTTCGGCGGCTTGCAGCGCGGCGTTGCCGGTCATCAGCGTGACGCGGCTCGAATAGCTGCCGAGATCGACGGGCGTGAGGTCTGTGTCGGCCGTGAGGACGCGAATGTCGAACGGGTCGATGCCGAGCACTTCGGCGACGATGTAGGCGAGGATGGAATCCGAGCCTTGCCCGATGTCGGTCGAGCCGCACTGGACGCGCACGCCGCCCTGCCGGTCGAGTCCGAGTTGGACGCCGGAGTGCGGCATGTTGTTCCAGTAGATCGGCAAACCCGCGCCGCAGATGTACGAACTGCACGCGATCCCGACGCCCTTGCCGTAAGGAAGTTTTCTGAACTTGTTCTTCCAATCCGATCCCGCGACGATCTTCTCGATGCACTTGCCGAGTCCCATGCTGCCGATGCGCAGGTAGTTGGCCGTCAGCGAGTAGGGCTTAACGAGATGCTGCAAGCGCATCTCGGCCGGGTCGAGTTTGAGATCGTCGGCGATCTTGTCGAGTTGAACTTCGAGGCCGAAGCGCGGTTGCGGCGTGCCGTGGCCGCGCTTGGGGCCGCAGGGCGGCTTGTTGGTAAAGGCGCGCAAGCCCCGGAAGCGATAGCGCGGCACTTCGTAAGTGACGGTTTGCAGCGCGCCCGTGTAGAACGTGGAGGCGACGCCGTAAGAGCCGTATGCGCCGCCGTCGAGAAACGTCTGAAAATCCATCGCCGTGATCGAGCCGTCTCGTTTGACGCCCGTTTTGACGTGCATCAGGACGGGGTGACGGCCGCGATGACAGTAGAAAACCTCCTCGCGCGTCAAGGTGATCTTCACGGGACGACCCGTGATCTGCGAGAGCTTGCAGACGGCGACTTCGTGGTTGAACGGGTCGCTCTTGCCGCCGAAGCCGCCGCCGTTCGGCGTGGCGATGACGCGGATGTGCGCGGCGGGCATCCCTAAGACTTTGGTGAGCGCGCGGTGGACGTAGTGCGGCGTCTGCGTCGAACTCCACAGCGTCAGCTTGTTATCCGGGTCGAAATGCGCGACCGAGGCGTGCTGCTCCATCGGGAGATGCGTGTTGCCCTCGTAGAAGAAGGTGTCTTCGCGGATGTGGTCGGCGGCGGCGAAGCCCTCTTCCAAGTCGCCGAATTCGAGGTGGACTTTCTTGTGGACGTTGCCGCTCTCGCCGTAGTCCTGCACGCGCGGCTCGTCGATCATCACGGCCTCTTCGATGCTCGTGATCGTCTGGAGTTTTTCATACTCGACCTCGATCAAGTTGATCGCGTCGAAAGCCGTGTCCTCGTCAACGGCGGCGACGGCGGCGACGGGGTCGCCGATGTAGCG
>DASQNL010000004.1:0-4782 GCA_035644995.1 Pyrinomonadaceae bacterium
TCATAGTCGAGTTGTTGCAGGCGATCCCAGTAGGTTTGCACGTAAGGGTCGCTTGGCCGCGCGGTGTTTTTCCAGACGGCGTTGGCAATCGGGCGTTTGGCGATGACGCCGAGGCCGCGCGCGCGGGCGGGCGGCAGCGTGAGTTCGAGCGATTCCTGATCGGCGATGTTGACGGAGGTCTGCAACGTGTCGAACGCGCCGCACTCGACGGCGTAGAGCGCGGCGCGCCCGTCGCCGCTGTAGCCGATGTAGCGCGTCTTCCCGGCTTCGCGCGCGCGCCGCAAAACTTCGACGGCGTCGCCCCGGCGCAGCACTTCCTCCGAGCAACTGTGCAACTGCAACAGGTCAACGTGATCAGTCTGCAAACGCCTGAGACTGCGTTCGAGGCTCTGCTCCAAGAGGCGCGCGTCCCAGTCGGGCAGTTCGATTCCGGCGGCGTGGCCGCACTTCGTGAACAGGTAATAATCCGCGCGGCGGTGTGAGACGGCGCGGCCGATCAACTCTTCGCTCGTGACGTAGCACTCGGCCGTGTCGATCACGTTCAGTCCGGCGTCGAGCGCGCCGCCGAGCAGCCGCTCGACCGTCTCGACGGCGGCCTGCCCGTAGCCGATCTCGGAACCGCCGAAGCCGAGCGCGCTCACGCGCATGTCCGTCTTTCCCAGCGTTCTTTTCTCCATCAGTTTCACTTCCCCGCCGCCGTCTTACTCGAACTTCGACTTCAACGCGCCGCCGTCGGGCGCAACAGCGCGAGCAATTTATCCGGGTAGTCGGTGATGATGCCGTCCACGCCGAGCGCGACGAGGCGGCGCATCCCCGCCTCGTCGTTGACCGTCCAGACGTGTACTTCCAAGCCCGCGCGCTGCGCCGCCGCCACGAGTTCCGCCGTCAGCCACGCGCGCCCGCCTATCGTCTCCGGCACTTGCACGACGCGGAAGCGCGCCCGCCCGGCCGCGAGTCCGCGCCCCGCCTGCAAGTCGGCGGAGAGCGCGAACACCTCGTCCGTGCCGGCCGCCGTGCTTACGTCCGGACACTCGCGCCGGAACTCCGCGAGCGTCTGCGAATTGAACGAGGCGACCGTTACGCGCGCCGCCGCGCGAGTCTCCGAGAGCATCCGGCAAAAAGATTTGACGAGCGAGGGCTGCGCCTGCTTGATGTCGATGTTGAGACGCGCCCGCGGAAATTCGTCGAGCACTTCGCGCAGGGTCGGGACGGTCATGCCTTTGTTCCTGAAGGGATGCGTGCGCCCGCCGTCGTTCGTCCAGCGATAACCGGCGTCGAGCCGCTTGAGTTCGGCGAGCGTGAGGGCGGAGACGCGCCCCGCGCCGTTCGTCGTCCGGTCAACCGTGGCGTCGTGGATGACGACGAGCGCGCCGTCGGCCGTCGCGTGCAAATCCATCTCCAACACATCCGCGCCGAGCGCGACGGCCTGGGCAAAGGCGTGCGCCGTGTTCTCCGGCCACAGCGCCGCGCCGCCGCGATGCGCCATCACGAGCGGTCGGCGCGCGCCGCCGGGGTCGGGCGGCGCGGCGCGGGCGGCTTGAGCGGGGTGCGGGTGGCGTGCGTCCATGTCCGGCCTCCGCGGCGCGAATCCGTAGAGCGCGCCCGCGAGCAGTCCGGCCGCGCCGAGCGATAACACGAACCAGGCCGCGCTACGTTTCGTCATCGTGGTTGAACTTCTCTCCCACACAAAACTCTCTTTCACGGTGTGCCAGTTTAACACCCCGGCCGCCGCAAGTTTGACCCGTCAAGCGTTGACTTCGCCTCGGCCGCCGTGTTTGACTGCGACGAACCGAACAATAAATCTTTTGAGTCGAAACGAACAGGGGGAGGGACGAGGCGTGTGCCGGGAACGCGTCTTTGACAAACGACATGACGGAAGAACTCTATGATTGCATCGTGGTCGGGGCGGGGCCGGCGGGACTCTCGGCCGCCCTCTTCCTCGCGCGCTATCGCAGGCGCGTGCTCACCTTTCATCACAACAGCCCGCGCAACATCTACTCGCACGGCGTCCACGGCTTTCTCGGCCACCACGGCATCCTGCCGACCGAATTACTCGCGCGCGGCCGCGAAGAGGTGACCATGCACGGCGGCCTCGTCATCGAAGGCTGCATCACGAAGATCGAGCGCATCGGCGACGAACGCTTTCGCGTCTCGACCGGCGACGAGAAGATCGTGGCGCAGTCGTTCGACGCGCGCCGCCTGCTGCTCGCCACGGGTTTGCGCGACTTCACGCCCGACTGTCCCGGCTTCCGTGAGTTCTACGGCGTCTCCGTTCACCACTGCCCCGACTGCGACGGCTTCGAGGTGACGAACAAGCGCGTCGCCGTCCTCGGGCGCGGCAAAAGCGCGGCGGGCTTCACGCTCGGCATGCTGGCGTGGACGGATAAACTGACGCTCATCACCAACGGCGACGCGGGCGACATGTCGGACGAACACCGCGCCAAGCTGGCCGAGTTCGACATCCCCATCACCAACCAGACCATCGCCAAGCTCGAAGGCGACGCCGAGACGCGCCAACTCCAACTCGTGCGCTTCACCGACGGCGACGCGCTTCCTTGCGACGCTCTCTTCTTCAACCTCGGCACGGAAACCGCTTCAAATTTGCACGAGATGATCGGCTGCCGGATCGACGAAGACTCCGGGCTGGTGTGGGTTGACGAAGACCAGCAGACGAGCGTTCCCGGCGTCTACGCGGCGGGCGACCTCACGCCGAAATCCCAACTCGCCGTCGTCGCCGCCGCCGAAGGCGCGATGGCCGCCATCCACCTCCACAAGTCGTTGATACCGGAGTCGCAGCGAGTGTAGAGGAATTGATTCATTGATTCATCGGTTCATTGATTCAATTAAGAAACGGATTATTGAATCAATGAATCAATGAATCAATTCTTAAAGTTCTGCGTCACCATCAGGCCGCGCCGCCCGCCGTCCATGATGCCGATGCCGACGCGGCCGAATTGCGGGCGCAGGATGTTGGCGCGGTGGCCGGGCGAGTTCATCAAGCCGGTGTGGGCGATGGAGAGCGTGGGCGCGAGCGCGAGGTTTTCGCCCGCCGTGCGGTACGTGACGCCGCCCTCGCGGATGCGCGCGAACGGGTCGCGGCCTTCGGGCGTGACGTGCGAGAAGTAGCCGCGCGCGAACATGTCGGCCGAATGACGACGCGCCACTTCCCTGAGTTCGTCGTCGGCCGCGAGGGGCGCGAGTCCTTCGGCGGCGCGTTCCCGGTTGACGAGTTCGAGCATCTCGGCCTCCAACTCCGGACGCGGTTTCGTCTCGGCCACCTTGAAAGGCAGTTCGACGCTCTCGTTCGATTCCGGCTTGACGGTCAGGCGGTTGAGCGTCTGCGCGATGGCATCGTTGAAGACGGGGGCGAGCGCGCTCTCCAATTGCTCGGTGGAGGCGGCGAGGCGGTTCGCCAGCGCGCTCTCTCGCACGCGCGCCTGCATCCCGTCGGGAAGCGGCGCGGCCAAGAGCAGCGAGGCGACGATTGAAGTCGTGATGAGTCCGCTGGCGATGCCGGGCGCGATGCCCGCGATGCGATTCAGCCGCCGCCGGTGTACGTCTCGCGGCAACCGGCGCAGCAGCGCGGAGCCGATCAGTTGGATCGCCAGCCCGGCGGTAATCGCCACCAGCAGGAAGGCGACGGGTCTGTCCCACGCCTCCGCCCAGTCGAAACGCGGCGCGAGCCGGCGCGCCACCGGCCCGTAGAAGCGCAAGCCCAGCAGCAGACTGCCGATCCAGCGCAGCAGATCGAGCAGGCCGAGAATGAAGCCGCGATACCAGCCGTAATACGCGCTCAAGAGCACGAGCAGGATCAGCAACAGATCAATGTAGTTCACGCTCATCGCCGCAGCCCCGTCCGCCCGTCGCCGCTCTCCTTAATTCGATTGACTTCATGCGCCGAAAATTTGTACATCAATCTACACGCAAGAATTGTCGGAAGCGTGACGCCGAGCACAGATAAACGTGACGACAAACGGGTGCCGCCCGCGCGCCTGTCGGCCACCGCGCCGACGGTCGGCGCGCGGGCTGCGTCCGGGGGAGTTTCGATGCCGCTCAGTTTGCCGCCCAAAGATAAATACCTCGTCGGCGTCATCTCCGACACACACGGTTTGATGCGCCCCGCAGCCCTCGGCGCGCTCGCCGGGACGGAGTTAATCATCCACGCGGGCGACATCGGCCGTCCCGAAGTGCTCGACGCCCTGCGCGCCATCGCTCCCGCGGTCGTCGCCGTGCGCGGCAACAACGACCGGGAGGCATGGGCGCGCGACCTCCCCGAAACGGACATCGTCACGCTCGGCGAAGTCAGGCTCTACCTCCTGCACGCCTTGCAGGAACTCACGCTCGACCCCGCGGCTTCCAACTTCGACGTGGTGGTCAGCGGCCACTCGCACCGCCCGTCCGCCGTGCGGCGCGACGGCGTGCTCTACCTGAATCCGGGGAGCGCGGGGGCGCGTCGCTTCAAGCTGCCCGTCACGGTCGCGCGCCTCTCGGTGCGTGGGCGGAGTTGCCGCGCGCGGATCGTGGAGTTGGAAGTGTGAGCCGCCGGGCGCGGGCGCGAAAGTTTATGATCCTGATCGTCAATCTGAACCTCGCCGTCGACCACATCGTCGAAGTGGACGAGTTGCGCGCGGGCGAGGTGCAACGCTCGCGCGGGGCGCGGCGACAGGCGGGCGGCAAAGGCGTCAACGTCGCGCGCGTGCTCAAAACTCTGGGCGTGCCGTCGCTGCTGTTGGGCTTCGCGGGCGGGCGGGCGGGCGAATTCATCACGGCCGGTTTGCGCGC
>DASQNL010000005.1:0-1883 GCA_035644995.1 Pyrinomonadaceae bacterium
TTCTATCGCTCACGGCATGCGCCGCGCGCCCGTAGCGTCCGCTGATGCGGCGCACGTAATTTCGCGTCTCACGGTAAGGCGGCACGCGATTGCCGTACTTCGCGACAGCGCCTTCGCCCGCGTTATAGCTCGCCAGCACCAACTCGACGCGCCCGTTGAATCGCCCGAGAAGTTGTTTGAGGAAGCGCGTGCCGCCCGCGATGTTCTGCGCCGGATCATGCACGCTTCGCACACCGAAGCGCGCCGCGGTCGCCGGCATCAACTGCATCAACCCGCGCGCGCCCACCGGGCTCACCGCCCCCGCGTTGAAATGCGATTCCTGCTCCATCACGCAAAAGATCAGGTAAGGGTCAACTCCGTAACGCGCGCCGTTCTGCCGTATGAGCGCGTCGAGGTGCGGCCTGCCCGTCGTCCAACGCCGCTCGCGCTTCGCGATCTGCGCCGTCGTTGTCGTCGCCGCCTCGTCCTTCAACTCATCCGACTCTCTTTCAATACGCTCAATGCGCGCGCGTTCGAGAAAGATCGAGAGGTTGCCGCGCTTGTACCAGACGCCCTCCGCCGTCTCGTTCGCCTCGTCCACTTCAAAACGCGCGCCGCCCACGAGATAAATCCAGAGCGGGCGCTCCGGCGCGGCGACTTGCGGAACGCGCGCCGCTGCGTCATCTGCCGCGTCGTTCACGTCGGAGAGTTTTGCGACCTGGCGGTTCTTCGGCGCGTCCTTCTCGCTCCCCTTGCGCTCGATTGACTTCACGCGCGCGCGCGCGACGAAATTCGTCATGCCGCCGCGCCTGTACCAGACGCCCTCCGCGTCATCCCAGGCCTCGTCAACTTCGAGCGTCGTCCCGTCAACCAGCAGCAGACGGTCGGCGAAAGCGACGGCGGGCAGACCGAGCACGAACAAAAAGGCAAACAGCGGAAGCGCGCCCATCGAATGAAGCGCCTGTCTTCTTTGCGCCTTTGCGCCTCTGCGTGAAAAATTTTCTTTCATCACTTGATCGCCCCGCTTACATCGCATCGACTTTCACCAGGTCTCCCACGTTTCGCAGGTCGCCCGTCGCGCCGCGTCGGGATGGCTGCGACTGTTCCGTCTCCTGCGCGAAGCCGTGCGACGTGCCGAAGTAGTTGCGCCAGGCGGCGTCGATCACCTTCGGCGTGAGTTCGATGGGCTGGCCTTCGAAGAGGCAGATGTCGAGCACGCGGTCGAGCAGGTCGCGCGGCTCGCAGGACTTCATCTGGCGGTGCGAGATCATGTAGTTGTTGAGGATGTAGTCGAGGCACGTTTGCTCGACGCGCAGGCCGCGCGTGTGCGCCGCGCGCTTGAAGATTTCGATGTAGGCGGCAGGCGTCGGCGGCTCTACGCGCGCGCGATAACCCATGCGGCGCAGGAACGCCTCGTCAACCAAGTCCTTGTCTTCGAGGTTCGTCGCAAAGACGACGAGTTGCTCGAACGGCACTTCGATCTTCTTGCCCGTGTGCAGCGTCAAATAATCCACGCGGCGTTCGAGCGGCACGATCCAGCGGTTCAAAAGGTCTGCGGGCGCGACGCGCTGCCGCCCGAAGTCGTCTATCACGAGCGTGCCGCCGTTCGACTTCATCTGAAACGGCGCTTCGTAAAAGCGCGCCGCTTCGCTCCACGTCAAGTCGGCATTCTCCAGAGTCAACTCGCCGCCGACGATGACGAGCGGGCGTTCGATGCAGACCCAGCGGCGATCATATTCGACGGGCGTTGCTTCCTTCGCGGCGGGACGATGATTGTGCGCGTCGAAGACGCGTATGACCTGACCGTCAATCTCGATGGCGTAGGGAATCCAGATCGCGCCGGGGAGACTGGCGTTGATGCGCTCGGCGACGGCGGTTTTGCCCGTGCCCGGAGGGCCGCTGAG
>DASQNL010000006.1:0-2457 GCA_035644995.1 Pyrinomonadaceae bacterium
CACGTAGAGCATGACACAGATGCTCGCCAGCATCCCGATGAGCGCGGGCGGTTCGCTCACGCGCCTGAGAAATGTGCCGACGAGAAAGATGCCGAGCACGGGGCCGTTGATGAGTCCCGCGATGGACAAGGCTTGGTCGAGCGCGGAGCGGTTCCGGCGCATGAAAAAGAGCGCGACCGCGATCTGGACGACGCGCCAGGCGAGCGTCAGCCAGTGCGAGACGCGCAGGTAATGCCGGTCGTCGCGGCGCGGCGCGAACGGTTTGTAGAGATCGTTGACGGCGGTGGCCGCAATCGAGTTGAGCGAAGAAGACAGAGCCGCCGCGAAGATGGCCGCCACGACCAACCCGGACAAGCCCGTCGGGAGGTGTTTGGTGATGAAATCGGGAAAGACGCGGTCGCTCCCGACGGCGCGGAACGCGCCTTCGATGGGCAGCGTCGCCGCGCCCGCCGTGAGCGTCGCGTAAGCCGGGTCGCTTTGCGGCTGGTAGAAGGCAAAGAGCAGCACGCCGATCAGGAGGAAGCCGATGAACTGCGCGAGCACCACGCCGCCGCTCGACAGCAACGCGGCGGCGGCGCGACGCGGCCGGTCGGTGCAGAGATAACGCTGCACGAGATATTGATCCGTGCCGTGCGTGCTCATCGTCAGGAAGCAGCCGCCGATGAGGCCAGCCCAGAACGTGTAGGTCTTCGTCAAATCGAAAGGCAGTTGAAAGGAGAGGCTGCCGCCGCTGAAAGGCAACGCGCTCCAGAAACTCGTGGGCGAAAAGATCGTGTACGGCGTCTGCCGCCAGCCCCAATCGACGAGGTCGAATTTATCGTACTGCGCGCCCTGCGCCAGCGCGCCGCCGAAGCCGCCGTTGATCGCCGAGGTCAACACGATGGCCGCCGCCAGCGCGCCCGCGATGTAGATGCCGAGCTGCACCACCTCGACCCAGATGACCGCCTCCATCCCGCCGAAATAGGTGAAGACGATCATCACGACGCCGAGCAGGACGATGGCATAGATGGTGATGGCCTCGGCGTCGGCGGCGGGCTGGAAGGCGACGTAGACGGCGGCCAGCACGAAGGCTGTCAGGAGCAGCCGCACGCCGTCGGCGATGTTGCGCATGACGACGAAGAGAGCGGCGGCGAGCATCTTGATCTTGAGGCCGAAGCGTCGTTCGAGCAGTTGGTAAACGGTCAGGAGTTCGCCGCGAAAGTAGGAGGGGATGAAGAGGAGCGAGATCACGATGCGCCCCAGCATGTAGCCGAAGACGAGTTGGAGAAACTGAAAGTTTCCGCCGCGCGCGAACGCCACGCCGGGCACGGAGATGAACGTGATGGTCGAAGTCTCGGTGGCGACGATGGAGGCGGCAATCGCCCACCACGGCACGGTGCGGTCGCCGAGAAAATAGTCGCGCGTCGTCTCCTGCTTGCCGGAGAACCAGACGCCGAACAGGGTGATGCCGGCGAGGTAGCCGAAGATGATCAAGAGATCGAGCGCGCTCATAGTCTCTAAGGAGAAGTAGCTACCGTGTTTATCCGGCGGCGGGGGAGAAAGAATCAGTCCGCCGCCGCGCCTTACATGCTCTCAATAAAACATCGGGCTGATGCCGGCCAGTACCCGCCGCCCCTTCGGGCAGCGGTCGGATAGTTTTCGCGAAGGGGCGGTCGGACGCTTTGCGTCGCCGCCGAGCCTTCGCGCAGTGTTGATTGTCCCGGCGGCGGCTTATGTCTTCGCGCCGCTCTTGGCTAGCTGCGCCTGGAGAGCTTGCACCGTCTTCTCCAACTCCTGCATGCGCTCCTCGTGATCGTCCACCGCGACGGCCGTGGCGAGCGTCGCTTGTTTCTGCGCCTCGACGGGAGGAACGTCCGATGTCGGCTGCGAATGGATTTGCTGGACGACGGCCGTAACGACGCCCGCCGTCTCCGCCACGTCGCCCGCGATCCGCCCGGACTTGCCGGGCAGCGTGGCCGCCGCAATGGCCGCCCCTTTATCCACCCCGGCGACCACTTTCTTCAACTTTGAAAAGAATCCCATATTTCCCATGTCTCCTTAATTAGAGTTAAGCGACAAGACCGACTTTAACGAGCGGCATCACGCCGATTACGACCGCGGTTTCCGCACGCCGGAGGCCGACGGCGCAAACGCTGTTTCGCCGTTGCCGCGTCGCGCCGACAAGTTTGAGCGCGGGCTAACGCGCGCCCGTTTCTTTCAAGTAGTCGCGCGCCTCGGCGAGTTCGGCGGCGCGCGAGTCGGCGCGCTCCTGCGTGCGCAGGTAGTCGCTGTAGGCGCGGGCGGCCTGTTTCGGGTCGGCGCTCTTGGCGGCGCGGGCGAGGCCGAGCAGCGAGCGCGGGCGGTTGGGCTGGCGCAGGAGCGCGGTCTGAAACTGCGCCGCCGCTTCCGCCGGACGACCTGCGGCGAGCAGCACGTCGCCGAACAACTCGTGCGAAGGCTTGATCATGTCGGGAGGCC
>DASQNL010000007.1:0-5251 GCA_035644995.1 Pyrinomonadaceae bacterium
CGGGCTGCTGCTGGGACTCAGGGACAGCGATAAGAAGTACCTGCGGGTGTATTACGAGGTGATGGACAGGTACCCGCGCGAGAAGTTCAAGTATGAAGAACAGCAGATTCGCGTCCTTGAAGAGATCAGGGACGAGATTCGCGACTGTAACGAGAAGTAAGCGCGCAACGAGCGCGGCGCGATGGATGCGCGCGGTCAGGAAGCGCGGCATCATCCGCCGGCCAACGGCAGTTGGCCGGAAGCAGGCGCGTCTTTGTCGTCGTGACCGGCGCGAACGCTCGAACTTCGGAGGCCGGCGCGCATGAGACGCGAAGCCGGAGACGCCGCGCACCGGACAACTCCCGGAGGTGACATGGAAGGAGGTCGAACTTGAGCAACCAACCGGCTCCTAATCGGCGCGACAGGGCGCAGGCGGGGCGTCCGCCCACCAGGGGGGAAGCCAGGGGCGCGTCGGGTCAACTCTCTGTCGAGGCTCTCCAAGCCTTGATCGATCAGACCGTGAGCATTAACGCCTTTGTGACTTCAGACCGGACGCAATCCGGCTGTGCGATCAATGCGCGTGGGAACAGCGGCGAGATCGTCGGCGTCAGGTGCCGCGGGCAACTGAATCGCTTCGACATCGAGTTGGAGCTTCCTTCCGAGTCGGGCGTGAAGGCCGCGAGCACGCTTGGGGAGAGGGTGGGGAGCGTTGACCTGCGGTGGATGGTTATTCCGCACAGTTACGCGGCGCGTTCGGACAGGGAGCCGCCGCTCACGCGGCTCGACACACGCTATTCGCAGCGCATCGCCATGCAGGAGATGACCTTTTCGTTCGGCGACGGGCGGGACGGTTTCTACAGTTTCGGCGCCGGCCGCACCTTTCCTTTTGCGTCCGGCAGCCGTCCCGGCGCGGTCGTCGTGTCCGCCATCGGCAACGTGACGGAAGGCTTCGGCAAGTTTCAGGGGCACGTGGGCAACTACACACTCTGCGGCGAGCTGACGCCCGGCGGCGGCTTCGCCGGTCACATCATCGCGCGCATCGTGGACGAACGCGGCGACCTGCGCACGCGCGAATCGTTGCCGTCGGCGGGCGCGGGCGGCGAACGGCCTGACCCGCAGTTCACTTACCTGATGTGGCTCGCGCAAAAGGGCAAGTCGGCGGCGCAGGCGAACCGACCGAGCATGACGCCGGACGGGCAACTACGCGGCATGAACATCCCCATGGAACTCAAGCGCGGCCACTTCACCTTCACCGCCGCCGGTCGCGACGGCTTTCGCAGCAGCCCGGTGCGGGTCGGAGAAGTGATCGGGTTGGAGGAAGGCTTCGGGCGCGGCCCGCAAACCGCCGAGCGTCAAGACGGCACGGCCTTGAGTCCTTCGCTGTTCGAGGGGGTGGCGCGCTACAGCTTCGACGACCGCGGCGGGCGCAGGCTCGGCGCGTTCACGACGAACGTGCTGGAAGGTCGCCGGTTCGATTATCGCTATGCGAGCGCGCCGGACGAGGTGTCGTGGCGGTTCGGCTTCTTCGGCCCGATCCTTTACGGCTCGGGCTGCTTCCGCGGCGTCGAGGGAATGTTCTACGGCGCGTCGAATTCCTTCTTCAAGCCGCCCCCCGGCGACCATGTCATCACGCATTGTTACTTCGCACGGCTCTACGACCCGGAAGGGAAGTTCCGCTCCGCGTCTGGCGGACGCCGACAGTAAGCGCGTTTGCCGAGGTCAAGTTGGAAATGGGAAACGACCGGCTCGCTGACCAAACCGCCCCGCGCCAGGAAATCTGGACGCTGAGAGGGCACACCGGCTGGGTGAGCTATGTGGCCTTCTCGCCCGACGGCGCGACGCTCGCTTCGGCCAGCTACGACCACACGATCAAGTTGTGGGACGCGCACACGCTGACGGAGCGGCAGACGCTCTGGGGGGAAGCCGGCTCGGTGTTCGTGGTCAAGTTCTCGCCCGACGGGCGCACGCTGGCCTCCGGCGGCGAAGACACGACCGTCCGCCTGTGGGATGCGACGACCGGGCGGCAACAGCGAACGCTCCGCAGACACGAAGCGCCCGTCTCATCCGTCGCCTTCTCCCCCGACGGGAAGCGGCTGGCTTCAAGCAGCGCCGACCGGACGGTCAGGCTGTGGGACGTGGCGACCGGGAGCGCGGAGCGGACGCTCAACGGCCACACGCGGGAAGTCTTCTGCGTTGACTTCTCACCGGATGGGAAGACGCTCGCCTCAAGCGGCATGGACGCCACCATCCGCTTGTGGGACGCGGCGAGCGGGAGGGAAGAACGAACGCTCAAGGGGCACGACGACGGAATCATCACCGTCGCTTTCTCGGCGGACGGGCGCACGCTGGCCTCCGGCAGCATGGACGGAGAGATCAAGTTGTGGGACGCGGCGACGGGGCGTTGCTTCAAGACGCTTCGGGGGCACACGGCGGCGACCGACACCGTGCTCTACTCGCCCGGCGGCGAGATGCTGGCTTCCGGTAGTTGGGATCGGACGATCAAGCTGTGGGATGCGAAGTCCGGCGCGGAACTGTGCACCCTCAAGGGGCACACCGACAAAGTTCAATCCATCGCCTTTTCCCCGGACGGGCAAAGGCTGGCTTCAGGCAGCGAAGATTTAAGCGTCAAGCTGTGGAATACGAGAGAAGGGTTGAACCTGAGAGAGGGTTTGAAGATGGGAAACACGCAGACTCGTCAACAAGTTTCGTCCGGGCAGGGCGCGGGCGCGCAGACGCCGTCCATGCCGGACGTGAACGCCGAGACTTACCCTTATGAGACGGTGCAACACCTGCTCGACCAGACGGCGAACTTCAGTATGTTCGCCGTGCCCGAGCGACACTCCCCGGAGGAACTGCTCCTGCTCCCCGACGCTCCGCAGGACTGGTTCGGCATGAACGGCGGCTACGGCATCGTCATTCGCAACTCGCTGCAACGCTTCGAGTCCTTCGTGCAGACGCCCGCGACGGACGACCTGAGCGTCGCGCAGGTGGTCGGCGAAACCGCCGGCTCACTGCGCGCGAACTGGCTGTTCTGCTCCGACGAATGTCGCTGGACGCCGGGACAACTCCCGCCGCCCGCCATCTATGATCCGTGGGCGTCGCAACCCTTCGCCATGCTCGATGCCGTCTTCTCCTTCGGCGAAGGCAACCACTTCCGCGGCTACGGCACGGGGCGCACCTTCCCCTTGAGCGTCAACGGGCAGCCCAAACTGCTCGCCGCCGCCGTCGGCAACGTGATGGAGGGAGCGGGCAAGTTTCGCGGGCGCGAAGGCACGTTCGTGATGACCGGCAGCCTCACGCCCGAACTCGGCTTCCTCGGCCACATCTCGCTGCGCATCTACGACCCCGACGGGGTGTTGCGCAGCGAGAGCGAACTCTCCGGGCTGACGGGCATCGCCGACCCCGATCCGTCTTCCACCTTCTTCGTGATGCGCGGGGAGAAGAAAGATCGAACGGTGCGGACGACGTTCGGCGCGCCTCCGGGCGGCGGACGCGTCAGTCTCATCACGCCGTCGCAGTTCAGGGCGGCGCAGTTCAACTTCACCAGTCGCGGCGGCGGCGGCGTGCGCACGGAGACGACGGTGGGGCCGGTCGTCTGCAAGATGGACGCCACCGTCTACTTCAATCTCCTCGCGCCGTCGGGCACGGCCGCCGCGCCCGTCCCCTTCAGCACCGATGAAGTCTACAGGTTCGTCGATGGCCGGGGGCGCGAAGTCGCCACGCTGACCGCCGCGGTCGTCGAGGGCATCTCTTTCGATCTGAAATTCCCCGCCGCGCCGGGGCAGAAGGGCGTGCGGTTCGCCGGCTTCGGCCCCATCACCGGCGGCACGGGCGTGCTCGAAGGCGTGCAGGGAATTCTCACCGTCAACTCGCTTATCGGCATCGCGCCGCACGCGCTCACGCTCATGCACACGCTGCACCTCACGGATGCGGAGGGAAGATTCCGCGCGGGCGGTAGCAGCATCGCCGGCGAAAGCGGCGCGGGCGGTGGCGGCGAACATCGGGCGGGCGGCGGCGGACATAGCGCGGGCAGTGGTGAGAGCCGCGCGGGCGGTGGTGAGAGCCGCGAATCGGGTCGCCCTGCCCAGAGCCAACTGTCGGAAGACGACCCCTTTTATCCGTTGCTCCGACACGCCGAAGACTATACGGACATGTATTTGAAGTGGCGACGCGGATTCCGAAAGTGCAGCCAGGAACTGAGCACGACCTTCGCCGACATGTTCAACCGGCATCTGGGCGTAGGCGATTTCCCCGGACTGGAAATCGACCCGCAGGCTCTCAAGGGAATTTTCGAGCACGACATCAAACCCTTCGACTCCGATACGTTCGAACGCTACAGAGGGCAGGCGAAAGGAACCTTCCGCACCTACGAACTCGGCACGAACAGGGAAGTCGCCGTCGCCGATCTGTATAGCCACTGGAGACCTGAAACGATGCGGGTCAACGGTCGGAACGCCAAGAAGATTTCCGGCTCGTTCTCCGGTTACTTCGACCCCCACAATTTACCCGATCTCTCGGAAGGCAAAGTTGACATCATCTTCAACTCCTACCGCGGCGATGTCGGGCTGACGAGTTGGGTCGAAATCTACCAACACCAGAGGCAGCAGAGAACCTCCTTCGCCTACAAGCTGCCGCACCGGCACGAAATTCTCTGGTTGGTCAAAGACGTTTCGCTCGGCGGGCAGCCGATAGACAACAACGTCTTCATGGCCTCGCACGAATGGAAGGGGCATCATCAGGGGCGCACCGCCTATTTCATGGTCGCATTCTTTTACGACATTGATTTCGACTCCTGTACCGCCCGCCTGTCAGGCGACCACTACTGGCGCGCACTCTACATCGAGGAGTGAGCCGCACGCGCGTCGCCGCCTTCACGCTTTGAGGCGGAGACGCTCGCGGCGTCGAGGTCGGGCTTAATAAAGCCGGGTCGTCGGCGCGCCGGGGTTGTCGCGGGAAATAGAGGAGCAGATAACGATGATCGAAAATTCCATGTAAAGAGTGGAGACCCGCGAAGAATTTCGGAATAGATCGTGAAGTGAGTTGAGAGAGATTGTCAGGGGCGGGCAAGCAAGCAACGCCGCCTCAAGGAGGAACAAGACGTGGACAGGGATTTACGGGACGACATGCTGAAACTGGTGCGCTACAAAGTGCTCTTCGTGAAAAGAGAATACGAGCACGCCTTCCCCGAACAGGAAGACTTGGTGTCGGAGAACATGGACGGGGCGGCCTTCACCGCGTGGAAGGTGGCCGAGTTCATCCAAATGCTGGGACG
>DASQNL010000008.1:0-2969 GCA_035644995.1 Pyrinomonadaceae bacterium
GGCTCTGGTACATGAACGCGGACTTCGAGACGGAACTGGCGACGCGCACGGGCGTGTACCGGCGGCCACACTCGTTCGCCGCGCTCAACCGTCGGCTCGCCCCGCACCTGTTGCATCTCGCACGGGAGGGAGACGCGCTGCTCGTCGAAGAGGCTCCGTCGGACTCTCTTCTCAGGGAAGCCGCGCGGCGCGCGGTGGAACTCGTGACGCTCGATACCGCCGGGCGACAGGCCGACAGAATCTTTACGCCGTGGGGTTGGACGCCGGGTGTCGTCGCGCTCGGCGAGCGTGTGGGTGCGCGCGTCTCGCCCGTCGCGCTCGAAACGGTCAGGCGGGTTAATTCCAAGCTCTGGAGCCACGCGCTGGAACAGGAACTCGGCATTGCGATGGCGGGCGCGTGCGCCGCCGCCGATTTCGCGGAATTGGCGGCGGCGGTGGCGCGCGCCTGCCCCGGCGCGGATGACAAGTGGGTGATTAAAAACCCGTTCGGCTTCGCGGCGCGTGAGCGCGTGCTCGGTCGCGGGGCGCGGCTCGAAGGGGCGCAGGCGGTTTGGGCGCGGCGTCAATTTGCCGCCGGGGAGACGCTTATCTTTCAACCGTGGCTTGAGCGGGTGCGCGAATATGGGGCGACGTTGGAGATCACACACGACGGCGGAATCAATCTCGTCGGCATCAGCGATCTGCAAACGAACGGCGCGGGCACGGGGACGGGTTATCTGCTCGGTCGTAAAATAGATTCGGCGCGGCGGGCGGAACTCGAAGCGATAGCGCGCCGGGTGGGCGCGCGATTGTTTCGAGAGGGCTACACGGGGGCGGCGGGCTTAGACGCGCTGGAACACACCGGCGGGCTGCACCCGCTCCTCGAAATCAACGCGCGTTACACGATGGGCTTCGTCGCGCTCGCCATCGAACGCGAGTTGAAGCCCCGGACGCCGACCCTATGGAAACTGAAATAATATCGCCCGCGCGTCGCGCCGATGCAATCGCCGCGCACGTCGGGAGATTAGCGGTTGATTCAACCGACACGGAAGCGACGCTCACCTCGCAACGAGCGAGCGCGCTAGTCTTCGAGAAATTGCCCGCGAAAGATCGGCTGCCCGGCCAGCGATGTGTAGAAAGCGTAAAGCAGGATGGAGCCGAGCAGGAACAGTTGCAGCAGAAAACTCGTGGCATACCACGCGGAGAATTCCGTGGTCACGGGGTAGAAGGCCACCAGGTGGGAGAAGAAATGCATCATGATGTGGGCGAGCAGCCCGAAGCGCGTCAGGACGGTGAGCAGGATGGTGGGGAGGATCGCGCCGATCAGCAGGCTGTGGGGTGTCGCGTCGCCGAAGTTTAAGTTGAGCGCGACGTAGAAGAGGAGCCAACTCGCCCCGATGGCGAGCCGCTTGCGCCGCAGCGCCATGTTGAAGAAAAGCAGGACGGAGATGATGACGAAGGGAAACATGATCGAGGAGGCCGTTTGATTCATCAGCAACGGGATGAAGCCGCTCAGACCGAGCAGCCCGTTGTCGTAAAGAAGGTTTGAATTCGCGATGAGCGTGGGTGGCTGCTCGAACAGGCGCGGCACGAGCACCTGAGCATGGTTGGCGATGGAGACGGCGACGGCGAAGGTCGCGCCGATCAGCACGTCGCGGCCGATGAGCGGATCGCGAAAGTCGCCGGCGAGCAGGCGACTCCAAGAGATGATCCATTCCGGCCAACGCCGCCTGAGAAACGGTTCCAGCGCGAGATACATCAAGCCGATGAAGAAAGCCCAGTAGATCGAAGTCTGCAACGCGCCGACGAATTGACCGACAACTTCGCCCGCGGTGGGAACGTGGTGCGCGAAGAAGACCCAGTGAATCATCCTCAACGCGAAGACAAAGAGCGCGAGGCGGAACGCGCCGCGACGGTCGCCGCGCCCCAGACGCAAATTTCTCCACGCGAGCAGCGCGCCGAGCGCGAGCGCGCCGAAGTAGAAGATGAGCAGGAAGGCGGTAAAAAATTTCTGCCCGCTGCTCGCCTCGAACAGCGTTTGCCGGTTCGGCCGCTGCCAAGAACCTATCAACTCGAAATAGACGGGCTTGCCGCGATAAGCGGCGGCCTCGATCTTGAGCGGGAGTTCGGGTCGGCCGGGGTATGTTCCCTCCCACCCGGCGCGAGCGTCGGCGTGACGCGGCGGCGTCCAACGCGACGGCGTCTGATGAAAGTTTGCGATGTCGAGTCCCGCCTCTTGAAAAAAAGGAGGCCAGTCGAGCGCGCCATTGGCATTTGTGTTCGTGCTCGCGTTCGGGTTCGCGCTGGCGTTCGGGTTCGCGTTCGTGCTCGTACCCGTGTTCGTGGTGGCGTTCGTGGTGGCGTTCGCGGTGGCGTTCGTGGCCGTGTCGCCTGTCTCGTCCACCTGCGGCGGCGCGGCCTCGAAGTAAGTTAAACGCCCCGTCGTATCGAGCTTCACGAGCAGCATGCCGGAGAGTTCGTTGGGCGGGTCGTGCGGCGCGATCCGCCAGTAGTCGTAAGCCTCCAGGTAGTGCGGACTCTGGCGATACCAGAAGGTGATGGCGCCCGGTTGGCCGGTCTTCAGTTTCTCCCAACGCTCCGGCGACGCGTCTTGCTTCTGCACGTGTTCCAGATATTCATACTCAGCGAAAAACCCGTGCACGGTATCGAGCGGCGGCGTCTCGTAACCAGCCCGCTTCGCGATCTCGCCCGCGCGCGCTTTCAGATCATCCGGTGATTTTTTGAGCGGCACGAAGCGGTGGAGCGAGACCCGGCCGGAGAACAACACCAGCAGGGCGACGCCGACGAGGTACGCCGCCAGCAACGCGAGGGCGACCGGCGGCTCACATCGTCGCCACGCGCTCGCCGTTCGGGTTACTCTGCGCCCTCTCCGGCCGCCATCTCCTCTATTCGTTTTCACGAGTTCGAGGCTCTTGCGAAAGCGGCGAGGCTCACAAGGATGTCATGTCGATGACGAAGCGATAGCGCAC
>DASQNL010000009.1:0-5046 GCA_035644995.1 Pyrinomonadaceae bacterium
GTGGTGTTGCCGTCGGGCAGCACGAGCGGCTCGAAGTAGAAGCCTTCCGTCTCGGCGCGCTGGCGCAGGAGTTCCCAGTTGTGGCCGCGCGTGTCGAGCCACTGGGAGTTCTGCTTGTCGTAGACGCGGCCGAGATAGAGGTCGTCGATGAGGCCGCCGAAAGTTTTCTGCGTGAGCATCAGGCGCGCCTGTATCTCCTTCAACTCGTGCGGCGCGAAGACCGATTCCGTGCCCGATTCGGCCTGATAGAGCGAGAGCACGGCGAGAGCGCGGATCACGTGCGCCTTGCGATAGTCGTCGGCGTTGCGGCGATAGGCGTGCGAGGTGGCTTTGACCGTCAGGCTATAAGGGTTGAGCAAGAGCGTTTGCAGCGCGTTCCAAAAGAGCCTGTGCCAGACCTCGCGCTTCGTGCCCGCGAGATCGAGCAGGGGCGGCGGCGCGCCTGTGCCCGCGCTTTTTTTGTTGGCGACGCGCGTGTAGAGAAAAGGCACGGCGGCGGCGGCGCGCTGGCCGATGGTGGGGCGCGTGTAGGTGTGCATCCAGACGTAGCGCAGGCGGTCGTTTTCACTCGTCTCGTCGCCGAGCGTGTCACGCAAGATGCTGACGAGCGGAACGTCCGCGTCCCCTGATTCACCATCACGCGCGAGGCCGTCGAGACTGCCGAAGACGGTCAGCAGTTCCGCGCCGCCCGCGAGAGACAGGCGTTCGAGACGGAAGCCGGAGGTTTGCAGTTGCGCCGGGGCGGAACCGGGTGAAGGAGAGACGGGGGGGGCTTGCGCGGCGGCGGTAGCATTCGCGCCGGGCAGTTGGAGAAGCAGGAGCGCGACCATCAGACAGGCGATGTGCCGCGCTCTCCGGTTCGGGTTCACATAGTTCATGCGTTCGTGCGATACCTGCCTTTGCTCACAAACCCGCTCCTTCTGGAGCAAATTAGTTGCACTGCCTGAGGCGGACTCAAATTGTCCGGCAGCCTTTTGTCCGGGTCAAACGCCCCGCGAGAGAGGTGCGCCCGATTGAATCGCAACCCGCGTGCCGCCGCCGAGAGAAACCGTGCGTGGCGGCAAACTCTATATTCTATATATTGACGCTGCGCCGACTCAAAATGTTTACCAATACTTCCCCGGCGCGCTCTCCCGTGCCTGACCGCCAATCGTGCGTTGCAATCTACGCCCGGCTCAACGGGCGGTAATTTCCGTCGCCGCCCGCAGAGCTTCGTCGTCGAGTTGATAAATGCGTGTTGACGGGACGCCCGCGAGCGAAAGTTCGGCGGCCGGTCGGCTCGTCGCGGCGAGTTTCGAGATGAGCGGGTCGTTGCTGAAATAACGACGCCCGCGCGCCACCATGACGATGTCGTTCAACGCCAGATCACGTAAGGCCGCGCGGTCGGAGAGCGAGATTGAGACGAGGTCGGTTCTGCCCGCGCGCACGGCGTAATGCGTGAAGAGTTCGGGCGCTTCGCTGGCGACGCGCGCGCCGGGGCGTGCGAGGGCGGCGATGTGGCGCGCGGCGTCGCGCACGCTCGCGTCGTAAAACTCGTCGTGCGGGAAATAGCTTCCGGCGCGCGTGTCGCCGCCGCCGAGCGCGTTCGTGTAGAGACGAAAATGCGGCGACGCGCCCGCCGATGCGTAGACGGAAGAGATGACGACGAGGAAGGCCACGGCGGCCTGCGCGTATCCTGCCCGCGACGATGCGCCCGCCGCACTCTCGCGCCGCCGCCACGCGTGTCCGAGCCATTGACCCGCGGCGTTGATGCCGATGGCCGCCACCGTCAGCACGACGGGCAGCGCGGTCGTGAAATATCGTGTGAATTTACCGCCGAGCAGCGGGAAGGGGAAGAACCAGAAAAAGAGCCAGAAGAAGACGAAGTAACGCCCGTCGCCGAGTCGTTTCGAGAGCAGAAGCGGCAGGCCGACGAGGAAGGCGGCGATGACGGCGGGCGGCAGTTTGAAGGCCATGAACGCGTAGTAGAAATACCACGGCGAGCCTTTGAGCCAGAGCGTCATGCGGTTGCGGTAGAGTTGCCCCATGAACTCGTAGGCGTCGTGGCCGATGCGGTGCTCGCCCGCGAAGATGCGCATCTCGCGCCACGTGCCCGGCAGGAGAATCGTCGGGTTGCAGACGAGAAAGGCCGCGCCCATGACCGCGAAAAAGATCAGCCACTTGCGCTTGCCCATGCGCCAGCGCGTCGCGGGGATGCCCTGAAAGATGTAGTAATACGCTCCGCTGATGCCGATCAGGTGGGGCATGTATTTCGAGGCGAGCATTGCGCCGAAACAGGCGGCCGTCGCCCAGTAGTAACGCCCCGGTTTCTCATCGCCCGACTCGGCCGCGCGCTGCCCGCGCAGCCAAAAGACGTTTGCCAGCAGGAAAAAGAAGAGCAGGAAAGTGTCTTCCTTGGCGATGCGATTGAAACCGATGGCGGCCGGGTCGAACGCCCACAACGCCGCCGCGATCAAGGCCGTCGGCGCGCCGAACAACTCGGAGACCACCAGGTACAGCAAGAGCGACGTGAACGCGCCGAACAGCGCGGCGGGCAGGCGCAAGGCCGTCTCCTCCGACACGCGCAGGCGCGGGCGGCTCGCGGCCACGCCCCCGGCGTTCCAACGCTCGGCGGCGGCCACGCTCGCCGTCATCAGGGCTTTCATCAGAAACGGGTGCTCGCCGTTGGTGGAAGTCAAACCGCGCGTGCGATAGTCGGAGACGGTGCGGAGTTTGTTCAACTCGTCTTCGCTCAAGCCCTCCGCGCCGAGGCCGCTCGCGCGGAAGCCGAAGCCCGCCGCCACGATCAGGACGAGCGCGGCGACGACGAGCGCGCGGCTGCGAACCCGCACGCCTTGGGCGGCGAACAGTTCGGGCGTGAGGCGCGCCGTGACGGCGGTTGCGGCAGTGGCGGTCAAACGTTTCGTTGCGCTCCAATCGGAAAATGTGCGCCCGCGCGGGTCGGGCAAAAGGCGAAAGGTTACTGCGCCCTTCGCCGGTCTGTCAAAAACTCACGCGCGCCCAGTTTAAGATTGACGCCCGAACTCGACCCCGCGGTTATGACACTTTACGAATTGTCACTACACGGCGACGCTCGCGCACGCACACTTTTACGCCCGCTCGAAATCCATGATTGACAGGTGAAGAAAATTAACGCGCCTGATTCGGCGGCGCGTTCGGCAGGCGCGCGTCCTTGGGCGTCGCGTCGGCGGCCGTCGCCGCCGTCGGGACGTTTTCGACGGGCGGCGCGGCCGGTTTCCAACCGGCGCGCACCAGGAGCGGCACGGCGAAGCGCACGGGCACGGCGAAGTTCGCGTCTTGCAAACCCTCGAAGATGCCGAAGTTGATGCCGATCACGCGCCCCGATTGGCCGAACAGGGGCGCGCCCGAACCGCCCTCGGCGGTGCGAGCGTCGTAGATGATGCGGCGCGTTTGCGAATCGGTGATGTGTCCCTGCGTCGTGAAGGGCTTGATCAATTTGCGCTCGGCGAGATGGCCGACGAGTATGTCGAGCGACCCGCCGTAACGCTGCTTGATGTTGTTGGCCTCATCGTCGGGCAGCGAGACGAGGATGCGATCCGGCCCCGACGGGTAGCCCATCATCACGACCGCCCGGCCGACGCCGCCCGCATCGGAATTATCGTCGAGCGGGAGCGCGGGGATGTCCGCGGCCGACGCGCCCGTCTCGAAATAGAGGACGGCCAGATCGTCGCGCGCGGAAGCCTGTCTGAACTTAAGCGGAAACGCCTGGGTGTGGCCGGGGAAGTAGGCGAGCAGTTTCGTCAGGCGCGGCTTGCCGCTGACCGTGCTGCTCAAGACCATCGAACGCTCGTCGGCCGTCCACGGTTCGACGCCGACGTGGCGGTTCGTCACCACGTAGCCGCCGCCGACGTGGAAGCCCGTGCCGACGTAAGGAAATTCGGCGACCGCGCCGGTTCCCTCAGGAGTGAGCATCTCGCTCTCGGCGGCCTCCGTGCCTTCCGCCGCGTCGCCATCCGGGTCGGTCGCCGCCGGGCGCTGCGGGTAGCGCAAAGGCCGCCCCGTGCCCGCCTCGACGAAGACGTACATGCCTGAGATGATGCAGACGCCGTTGCCGTATTCGCTGCGGATTTTGGGCGCGAGCGAGAGACTGTTGATGATGTCTTTGTTGGAGCGGTTGACTTCCTCGAATTGATTCTGCGACTCGCCGACCTTCTGATTGAGACGCGCGATCTGCGCGTTCTGCTCCTCGATGTGGCGACGGCTCTGCTTGAGTTCCTTGAAGCCCGCGAAGCCGAAATAGAGGAAGCCGCCGACGAGCGCGACGACGATAATGAGCGCGATGATCTTCGTGCTCAAATTGATCTCGCGGACGAGTTCGCGCGTGAACTCGCGGAGAAAGACTTTGGCGTCGTCGCGCCGCGCGGTAGCCGCCGATTCGATGGCCGCGTTCTCGATGAAGGGCGCGACCTGCACGTTCGAGCGGCGGTTCGCCACGAGCGCGGGCGGCGATTCGACGGGGAAGAACTGGAGCACGAAATCCGTGTCGGGGAGGCGCACCATGTCGCCGTCGGCGATGGCGGCGGCGGGCGCGAGCGGGGCGTCGTTGTGCGTCAAGCGCAGCGAGCGGTCGAAGTCGCCGACGCGGTAATGGCCGTTCGTGCGTTGGAGTTCGAGCAGGAAGCCGTCGGCGCGCGGGATGCTGCCGGGCTGGAAGCGCAACTCGCAATCCGCGTCCGAGCCGATGCGGATGCGCTCGTGCATCAGCACTTCCGTGTGCCGCTCCGCCCCGATCTCGATGTGTATCACCAGCCCGCTCGCCATACGTCTAAAACTTGCCGCTGCCCGGTCGCCCTCAATTGAAGAGGCGACCGCGACGCGACCGCCTCATTTAAACTTCTGCGGTCATCGTGGCGCGCAGTCGCCAACGCCGCTTATTTTATACTAAGATTAACCATACGGGCAAAAATTAGCCATTATTCGACGGGTCGCGCAGAGTTAAAAGATGAGCGACGCCCGCCTCTTCGATGTTTCCGGAGCGGGCGCACGCACGGTAGCGCGCCCGCGGGGTTGGTGAATCGAAAGTTT
>DASQNL010000010.1:0-1606 GCA_035644995.1 Pyrinomonadaceae bacterium
CGGCTTGCGGGCGGCGGCTTCAAGGCTTTCCTGAATGAGCGGGCGGGCGCGTGCGCTTGACGATTTCACATCAACGGCGGGCGGAGTCGTCGCCCGGTCGCAGGCGAATCAGGCGGCTGACGGGGTCGAAAGTGATCTCGAAAGGGCGCAGGGCGTCGCGCCCCAGAATCACGGGCGCACTGCTCGACGCGCCCGTGAGTAAATCCGTAGGGACGCGGCGCAGGACGAGCGTGCCGATCTGTATGGTGACGGGTTCGACGCGGCGCGCGTTGATGCGCCCGCGCCCGAGGTCGCTCACGCCCTCGCGTTCGCGCCCGCCGCGCGTCCGAGTGATGCCGAAGGCGCGCGCGGACTGTTCGCTGACGGCGAGTCCGAAGCCGGAGCCCGTGTCTATGAGCGCGTGGCGTCCGCCGTCGAGCGCGACGAAGGGGCGGCGGCTGCTCGCGTCGAAAAACCATTGGACGATTGCGCCGCCTGCGGGCGCAGCGAGGCCGCGCAGGGGCGTCGTGCGCGGGTCGAACGCGTTGATGCGCTCGTTCGGGAGATCAATCGTGTAGCCGAGCGGCCAGTAGCTTTCGGTCGGGTCGAGCACGCCGTCGAGGTCGGGCGGCAGGGCGTCGGTCACGATAACGAGACCTTTGGCGGGCAGGTAATTTTCAGGCGCGCCGATGGCGAGGCTCGCGGGCGCGGTCTCTCTCCCCTGCGCGCCGCGCACGCCGCTCAAACCGCTGAGCGTGACGGACTGCGCGCCCGCGAGCGCGACTCTCGCTTCGGCGGCCACGCGCCGCGAGATGATCGTCGCGCCCGCGCCCGTGTCTATGGCGAAATTGTAGGGGCCGGAATTGTTGAGCCAGATTTTGACCAGCAGCCCGCGCCCTTCAACTTCGCGGAAGCGCGCGGCGGCTGGCAAAATGAGCGCGCCAGCGCTGCGTACTCTCTGCGCGGAAGACTGGTAAGTAGAATTATTCGGGCGCGATCCGTGCGCGGCTTGCCCCGTGTGTCGTCGGGCAAAAGAATGGGCAGCCCCTTTTGCGGGTGCTGCCCATAATGTTACTGCCAGAGCGATCAGGATAGCTGAAGTCGCGCGTCGCGCCGTCTGCTTCAGGTCGAACTCCATCGCGTCACCGTCCGGTCTCTAAGCTTTAGCGACTTAGCGACGGTTATTGCGGTTGCGAATTTTGTACGTGTAGAGCGCCGAGCCGGCACCGCCGCCGAGCGCGCCGATGGCCGCACCCTTCTTGCCGCCGACGAGGCCGCCGATCAAAGCGCCGCCGCCCGCGCCCATCGCCACCGTCAACTTGTCGCGGTGCTTCGACCAGAACGAACGCTTGCGCGGTTCGTAGTCGTAATAAGCCTGACGCGAGGCGCGCGTGTTGCGTGCGACGCGCGTGCGCCGGGCGGGCGCGTCGCGATAGACGACGCGTTCGGTCGTGGTCGCCGCGTTTGAAAGGTTGCTGGCGCGAACGTTCTTCTGTTCACGCGCCGCCGCGAAGCCTTCGGTGAAGCCTGCGCGGTAGCACTCTTCGCTGCTCGTCGTGTCGTTGGCAACGTTGAGCGTCGCGGGCGTCTCGTTATTGGTCGCCGGAAGGGTCTCGTTATAGCGCAA
>DASQNL010000011.1:0-7940 GCA_035644995.1 Pyrinomonadaceae bacterium
GCTCGCCAGTTGGTTCAAACAGTCAACGTTATAGAGCGACGGCACGCCGCCGCGCATGTTGTGCCAGCGCGGCTCGACCCCGGCGGCGGTCGTCCGCGCCTGCAAATAGATGGCGCGCCCCTCGACGCGAAACGGGAACAACAAGCGGTGCCGGTAAAACGTCAGGTGCGCGCGCGCGTTGAACAGGCCGCTCCGCTGCAACTCTTCGAGCGGAAATGCCGCCTGCATTTTTCGCGACACGCGCCGGTACGCGCGTCGCGGAAAGTAAACGACGCCCGCGCGCCGCGCCGTCCCTGCATCGATCCCCCGGCGCGCGAGGTAGCCCAGCCCTTCCGTCTGGTCTTCCGCGTCGCACGCCGCGAGGAACGTTTCGCAGATCGCGCCGAGGCGTTCCGCGCCGAGCGGTTCGGGTTCGGGTTCTGAGGCCGCTACCTCGTCCGGCGCGGCGCGCTGCGCGAGCGAACGGGCGCGCGTGCGAGACTCCGCCAGTCCGAGTTCGCGCGCCAGTTCGACGACGGCGCGGCCGAACTTCACCTCGTGCATCAATTCGTAGAAACGGATCGCATCGCCGCCCTCGTCGCGCGAGAAGCAATGGAAGAGACCGCGCGCGAGGTCTACGGAGAGACTGGGGTGGCCTTTGCCCGTGTGCGCGTGGGCGGGAATGGGACAGAGGGCTTGGAGGCGATGGCCTGTGAGGTGTGCGTGCGGACAGTAGCGCAGGTAAAAGGTGCGATAGTCTATGGCGCGCTTGATCGCATCGCGCAGTGCGAGCAGTCGTTCGCGCCCCGAAGGCGCGTCAGCGGGCATGGCCGCTGTTGTTCGCGTAAGCCTGCCTGGCCGCCCAGCGCGCCTCGACCTCTTCCGCGTGGCGCGCGCGATACTCGCCCCACAAGCGCGACACCTTCATGCGGTATTCGACCAACTCGCGGCTCACGTTGAAACGCCGCGCGATCTCCGTCGAAGTCCGACCCGCGCGCACGTATCGACGCAGCGACGAGTAGGGCACGAGCGCGGCCGCGCCCACCGCGTAAGCCGCCTCTTCGTCCGCCTCGTTGTAATCGCGCGCCACCGTCTTCCCCTGCTTGTTCTGCGCGACGATGGACAAACGGTTCGCCTTGTGGCCGAGGAAGACGTGACAAACTTCCTCCATCAGCGTCGCGTTGTTGCGCGCCGCCCCGTGCTTCGGATTCAACAACACCAGACGCCACCCGTTCGGCAGCGGGCGCGAACACGTCCCGCCCGACCACGCATCCGAACCCACCCCCAACAAATGCTCCCGCGTCTCTTCCGACAACCCCTGCACCTGCTCGAAATCAATCACCATCAACTTCGCGAACTGCGCCAGCGCAAACGGGTCGAGCGGCTCGTCGTCGCGCCGCAACCCCGCGAACTCGCGCAACCCCATCGCCCGCACCTCATACTGGCGTCCCTTGAAAGTCGGCGGAAATTTCGTCTCGTCCACGGCCTTGCTGATCCTTATCCCGGCGGGGTGTTTCACTTCCCAAAGTAGCTATAAAGGCAAGAATGGCGAACCTTCACAACACAGCCTCGCCATGCGCTTCAAGGCTCTCCAGATAAACCGCAATCGCCTCTTTGATATTCGCTAATGCCTCTTCCCTTGTTGTACCTTGCGAGATACAACCCGGCAGCGACGGCGCCTCCGCCACGAACACTCCATCTTCATCCGTCTCGATCAACACACGATATTTCATGCGCCGCCTCCGTCGAGTAAGTTCCGCTGTTGATTATACCCATCTAACAGCCACTTCTGCGCTTTACGTAACTTTGGCATACGCGTCTTTCAAGACAATCTCACATCTATCCCATCAATCGCCGGAAGCTGATGTCCCAACCTCAAGCCCAGCCATAGCCAATCTTCCAGAGTCGAACGCAACGCCTCTTCACACTCCCTCAACGTCGCGCCGAAAGACACCACCCCCACACACGCAATGATCCGACCGGAGAAACTACCATCTTCCAACTTGTCATACTCCGCCCCCGCCATCGCGGCGTCTAGATATTCGCTCAAGATGAACTGTGTACTCATGGCAGCCTCTTTAAAGTGTATATCGGCATCAGGCGTTTCTTGAAGATTCGATTATACCTGCTTACCTGTCACTTTGTGGCGCAGAATCTACGCTGTAAATTGTATTAAAACGAATAGGCGCGCAACCCGTTAGAGCCGCGCGCCTAATAAACTTGAGAATTGAGCTTGCCGGTTACTTCCGCTTGTTGCGCGTGCGCGGGTCTTCGCCGGGGTGGCTGAACTGGGCGTAGGCGACGCGGAAGAGTTCGGAGAGGGCTTTGGCGGTTTCGGCCGAGAGGTTGCGGTCGGCGCGCAGGTGCGCTTCGACGATGTCGGGCGTCGCTTCGTGCGGGAAGTAGACGACCGCCTTGGCCGGGTCGTTGCCGCCGGCGTCGGGCTGGCGACCGCTCATGATGCGCTCCATCGGCATGTCGAGCCACGCGGTGAGGCGTGCGATGTTGTCGGCGTCGGGTTTGCCCGTGCCGTTTTCGATGCGCGAGAGCGTCGAGGCCGAAACCTGCGTTTCAGTCGCCACGTCGCGCAGGCTCAAGCCCGCTTCCTCGCGTTTGCGGCGGATAGCCCGCCCCAGTTCCACCGTATTTACTAAACTTTTTCCTGATTCTGCCATATTTTTGGCCTCCTTCTAGCGTGTTCCCCGCCTCCGTCAGAGCGAGCACACGCCCCTCCTCTAAGCCCAGAACATATCACAGTAAAATCCCAGACGCAAGACCTTGTTTTATGCTTGCAACAAAATATGTCTCATGGTACACTGTTTCACGTATGAAACAGAGGGTTTCACTCTCTGTGGCAACGACGAAAAGCGAGAGGGTGAAATGAGCGATCACATCTGGGAAACATTCGACGGCTTGTTCAAGACGGTGCACCGGCAGGGTCGGCGCGTGGAGGAATTGGAAGCGCGCATCGTTGACCTCGAACGCCGTCTGGCGGAGCGCGCCGCCGGAGCGATGAACCCGGCGCAGCCCCCGAAACAGGCGCAGCCGACGGCGGCGATGAGCGAGATGCCCATCGAGCGCGCGGCTTAAGTGTGACAAGAGTGGGACAGGAATTTCGAAGGAGTTAAGAGCCATGACAACAGCAACCGCGACCAACACGACGACCGACAAGAAGGCGATCATGCGCGACAAACGCGCGCAGGGCATCGCGGCGATGGGTCTGGTGACGCGCGAGGGCGACCGCTTCCGTGTGACGACGCCGTCCCTGCGCGGCAAGCGCAGCAGCTACGAAGTTTGGCGCGACGACGCGGGCAAAGTGCGTTGCTCTTGTCTGGAATTCGAGGAGCAGTCGGTGGAAGACCAGACGTTTCGCTGTGAGCACGTCCTCGCCGTCAAGCATTCGCTGCTCGCGAAAAATTCGGAGGCTGTGACGAAACAGCCGCCGCAGACCGCCGCCGCACGCGTGGCGGCCACGGAAACGGCGGAGACGCCCAACACTAACTCGACCGCATCCGAGAAGCGCGCCCGCCCGGCGGAAGCCCCGCAGGCAGACACCGCGGCGACGCGTTTCGGACGGGAGCAGGATGAGCCGGAGACGGCGGACGCGGGCGGCGAAACTGCCGCCGCCGCCGCGTTTGCCCCGCCGGTGAGTTCGCTTGCGGATCACAAACAGGAAGAGGAGCAGGAAGAGATGAGTAAGAGACAAGCAACCGCCGTGAGCGAGCCGGAAGACGATCTGGACTTCGTCACCGCGGAAGAACACGCCGCTTTGAGCGCGCCGGTCGTGCCGCTCGCTTTCACGAACACGCTGCGCACGCTGCGACAGCCGATTGATCCGAAGTTCATCAAGACGCGCGAGGGCTGGCGCGACCGCAACGGCAACACGCACATGGTCGAATACGTCGAGTGGCACATGGTCGCCGACTTCCTCGACCGCGTCGCGCCGACCTGGTCGCACTCCGTGCGCGGCATCGTGCAGATCGGCGACATGGTCGCGGTCACGGTCGCCATCTCCATTGACGGCGTGACGCGCGAAGGCATCGGCACGGGCACGGCCGACAACGAAACCGGCATCAAGAAGGCCGAGCACGACGCTTTGAAGCGCGCGGCCATCAAGTTCGGGATCGGGCGCGAGTTGTACCAGCGCGAGTCGGAAGTGATCGAGCAGACGGGTTCGGCGCCGCAGCACGAGTTCCCGCGCGACCCGCTGGCGAAATCCATGGGCGACCTCGTGACGCCGAAGCAACTCGGCATGATCCGCGCGCTCGCACGCGAGGCGGCCGTGGATACGGAAGAGGAGTGTCAGGCTGTCTTGCGCTGCCGCACGGAAGAGTTGTCGAAGAAGGCCGCATCATCCTTCATCGACCACTTGAAGAACTTGCAGGGCGGGGCGGAGCAGCAACAGGCGATGCGCCGCGCGAGCTAAACGCATAATCCAAGGGGAGCCGAGAAGCGGCGGGGCGGCGAAGAGTAATCGAACCTGCCCCGCGCGCCACGGTTCCGGGAAGTAAGAGGTTGACGATGACGACAGAAGAACTGATTCAGGAACAGCCGTTGACGTTCGAACTCGAATACGCCGGGGCGACCGAGGAAGAGGAAGCCGCGGCGGCCGTCGTCGAGAGTGAAGGCGCAGAAGAGACGGCGGCGGGCGTCGAGCACGACGCCGAAGCGCGCACGAAGAAAGAACAGATTCTCGCGCTCTACGAAGCGGGCACGACGGACATCGCGCAGATCGTCAGACAAGTCGGCGCGCGCCCCTCCTACGTCGCGCAGGTGTTGCAGTCCGCCGGACGGCTTTCCGGCTACTTCGATCTCTACACGACGACGGGGCGCGAGCAGAACGTCTATACGCGCTTCTTCCGCAACGTGCTCTCGTTCAAGACCGTGGCGGCGGCGCGCGAGTCGGTGCAGAAGATCGACCGTCTCTATAACTATTTCGAGCGGCTCGGCGACCGCGCCGGGCAGCACCAGGCCATGGTGCTCGCGCTGACGGGCAAGAACCGCGCGCGTTGGAGCGGCAAACAGGAAGAGTCGGCCGTGTTCAACGAGTGGCTCGCCGCTCACTGACGCCAATTTGCGCCGTTCAGGCGAGTTTAAAGATCATCCGAACAATCCTTCGGGTGGAGAACGAGCACAGGGCGGGTTGAAAGGTGAGTTATCAATAAGGGGTTAACTCACCTTTCTTTTTATCCCGTAGACCGGCATACGCTTTTAGCAATCCAGACTTAACGGGCGACCGGCAGCCGACCCGGCTTTTCGCCGCCTGACCGCGACTCGCTTTCGACAGTCGCGCCACCCTCGCCACCAACGAAGAATCCCTCGCTCCCGGTTTGGCTGTCGGCCAACACCGTCCGCCCTCGCACGTCGCCGTGCCGGGGCGCGAAGTGCAAAACATCACCTCGCACGATCTTGCCGTCGCGCGTCCTTCCGGTCGCACGCGGCGCGTTTAAGCGAAACGCGCTACCCGAAGTTGCGCGGAGTTTCGCATCGACTAAAACCTACCGGGCGAAAAGGAGAATTTGAACATGCCGAGAGTGATACATTTCGAATTGTGCGCGGACGACCCCGAACGCGCCGTGAAGTTTTACGGCGAGGTCTTCGGGTGGAAGACGCAGGCGTGGGATGGGCCGCAGAGTTACTGGCTGCTGGAGACGGGCGACGAGAATCAGCCGGGCATTAACGGCGGCCTGATGAAACGCTCCGACAACCCGCTGCCGACCTCCTCCGCCACCAACACCATCGAGGTGCCTTCCGTTGACGATTACACGCGGAAGATCACGGAGCGCGGCGGCAAGGTCGTGATGCCGAAGGGCGTGGTGCCGGGCATCGGCTACATCGCCTACTGCGAGGACACGGAAGGCAACGTCTTCGGGATCATGGAGTTCGACCCGTCGGCCAGGTGAGATGATTTATTCGACTTCAATCTGGAGACAATGACATGAAGATCAACTACGCGGCGGTGGCCGCCTCCGCAATTTTCTACTGGGCGCTCGGCGGACTCTGGTATTCGCCGCTCCTGTTCGGGCGCAAGTTCATCGAGATCATGCGCTGGACGCCGGAGCAAGTCGCGCGCATCGAGGCGGAGGGAGCGGGCGTGCAACTCGCGCTGGCCTTCCTCGCTTCGCTCGTCGCGGCCTATGTGCTCGCGCACCTCGTGCGCTACACGAACGCGGAGACGGCCGCCGCCGGAGCGAAGACGGGGTTGTGGCTCTGGCTCGGCTTCATCCTGACCACCAACCTGAACACGGTCTTCTTCGAGTTTCGGCCGCTCGGCCTCTTCCTCATCAACATCGGCTACCACCTCGTCGCCTTCCTCTCGATGGGCGCGCTGCTCGCCTCATGGCGCAAGCGCAGCGAGGCGAAAGCCCCGGCTTACGTGTGAAGTTGTCCGTAGTCAGTTGTCCGTTGTCAGTTGTTTCATGGTCATCAAGTGAGTTACTGAAAACTTGATTGAACGACTGGCAACTGACTACGGACAACTGACACCCGGCATCTTTTTCTCTCCCCCTTTGCCGGCGGTTCGGTTACTATGAATCTCTCAACGGCCAGTTGATTCGAGGTGCAGACAGGGAGAGAAAAGAAAGCGTGCCGGCGAAAAACGAAGACCTCCACGGGAACGTGCCCGACAAGGCGGAAGTGGCGTTAGTGTTGATTGACGTGATCAACGATCTCGAATTCAGCAGCGGCGCGCAACTACTCGAACACGCGCTGCCCGCGGCCGAGAAGTTGGCCGCGCTGAAGCGGCGGGCGAAGGCGGCGGGAGTGCCCGTCATCTACGTCAACGACAATTTCGGTCGTTGGCAGTCGGACTTCAACAAGCTGCTCAAGCACTGCCTCGAAGAAGACGTGTGCGGCAAGCCCGTCGCCTCCCTGCTCAAGCCGGACGAGGACGACTACTTCGTCCTCAAGCCCAAGCATTCAGGCTTCTTCTCCACCACGCTCGACACGCTGCTCGAATACCTGCAAGTCAAAATCATCATCCTCACCGGCCTCACCGGCGACATCTGCGTCCTCTTCACCGCCAACGACGCCTACATGCGCGACTTCCACCTCGTCATTCCCTCCGACTGTGTCGCCTCCGCCGACGCCGACGAGAATCGCCACGCGCTCGAACACATGCGGCGCGTGCTCAAGGCCGACACGCGGCCTTCGACCGAGATCGACTTCGACGAACTAAAGCGGCCTGACGCGGGCGAAGAACCGAACGCGCAACCGCAGTCGCAGCAGTTCGCCAAGCAAGAGTAAGAGAATAAGTCTTCGCGGTTGACGCGTGCGTTTAAACTAACCGGCTCACATTCACTGTTACGAAAGGCTCGCCCGAATCCAAGCCCGTCGATGCGCCGCACGAACGGACGGGCGGAGAGTAATACACAGGCGACCGCCGCCGCCGCAGCAGCAGCAGCGCGCCGGGCGGCAAGTAAAAGCGAAGAGGCCGTCAACTTTAAAAGTTGACGGCCTCTTCATTTGTCAGCCAATCCGGCGAGCGAGCTTTATTCGAACGCCTTGCGTTCGGGATTGCGCCCGCGCATGGCGGCGACGGAGAGTTCCTTCGCGCGCGGCAGCACTTCGATGGCCTTGGCGACCTGCGGGTCGTCCACGATCTGCACCTGCGACGCCGTCACCGTGCCGTAAGCGGCGGTGGCGATGTCGTAGCGCATGTGGCGCGCGATGAAGTCGCGGCTGCGGTCGAGTTGCGCGTCCTTCAGTTTGAACGTCTCGTCGTTCGCAACGAAGGTCTTGAAGGCCTTGAAGAGGTTGTCCGTGATGGGATACTCGTCGGCTTTAACGTCGTGCTCGTAATCGATGGCGCGGGCGATTTTGTAATCCTCGAAACCCTTGATCCGACCGTTGACGAGTTCGCGGACGAAGGCGAAGACGGGGTCGATCAGGCGTTGCTGCGCCGGTTCGATGAGGCGCGGCTTGACGGGTTCGTCGGGCGCGATGCCGCCGCCGCCGTAAAC
>DASQNL010000012.1:0-5718 GCA_035644995.1 Pyrinomonadaceae bacterium
TGTCGCCGCGGGAGACCCGCCCGCGTTCGTGACGAGAATGTCCACGCGCCCGGCGCGCTCGCGCGCCAGTTCGACGAAGGCGCGCGTCTCCGCTTCGTTCGTCACGTCGGCGCGCAGGCCTTCGCACTCTGCGCCCGTCTCCGCCGCGATCCGCCGCGCGGCCTCGCGTGCGCGCTCCTCGTCGCGCGAACACAAGAACACCCGCGCGCCCTCGCGCGCCAATTCGCGCGCCGCCGCAAAACCGATTCCCTTGCTCGCCGCCGCCACGAGCGCGACGCGCCCCGTCAATCCGAAGTCCATCGTTTAAGCCTCCACCCGCTCTGATGATAGTTGACGTTTCATTGCTTGTTAATCGCCTGAGAGATGAATCTTCGCGGCGGCTTCGCGCAGCGGGGCGTCGCTCAAGGCGGAAGGCTCGCCCGCCTGCGCGTCCGTATGTGCCGGGGCGCTGCGCTCTCTGTTCCACCAGCGGGCGGTGGCGAACCAGAGCAGGCCGGGCAAGAGAAAGAGGACGCCGATGCCGACGGTAACGACGCGCGGCGAATAGTTGAAGCGGTCGAGCAGTTCGCCCGTGACGTAATTGGAAGCGGCCATCGTCAGCGTGAGCAGGGCGAGTTCGGCGGCGAAGACGCGCCCGCGGAAGTTATCTTCGACGCCCTGTTGCAGCAGCACCGTGGAGAAGACCCAGAGGATGCTGCCGCCCATGTGCGCGAGGAGCAGCATGAGCAGCGCGACGGCGTAGTTGGTCGCGCCGCCGAAGGCCGCGTAGAACACTCCGCCGACGATGAACGAGAGGCCGATGATGGTTTGCATCGCCTCGCGCGAGTCGCGCGCGAGGCGGCGCGCGAAGACGGGGCCGATGGCCGTGCCGATGCCGCGCGCGGCGTAGAGCACGCCGATGCCGGTCGCCGCGTTCTGCCCGACCGGGAAAATTTTCTCGCCGAAGACCGCGAGCAGCACGAGGATGCCGCCGCCCAGACCCCACGCGGGTTTCACCGCCATGAGCGCGAGCACGCGCGGCCGCGTGCGCACGTAGCGAATGCCTTCGAGCGTGTCGGTGATGCCGAGCGCCTTGGCGAGGGTGAGCCGGGTTTTCTCGCGCGGCGGGCGGCGGGGAAAGCGCACGCTCCAGATGAGAGCGGCGGAGACGAGGTAGGTCGCGGAATCCACGACGAACGCGGCGTCCGTGCCGAACACGCCCGTCACCAATCCGCCCGCCACCGCGCCGAGCGTGAGCATGGCCGACCACGTGACCGACGAGATGGCGTTAGCCGAGACGAGTTCGTCTTTCGTCACGATGGAAGGGATGGCGGCCGATTTCGCCGGCTCGAAGAAGGTCGAGAAGGTGAGTTGCAAGACGGTCAGCGTGTAGATGAGCCAGATTTGATCGGGGCGGCGCACGAACAGGAAGCCGAGGACGACGACGGCGCGCAACACGTCGGACACGATCATGATCGTGCGCCGGTTGAACCTGTCCGCGACGACGCCGGAGAGCGGCCCGGCGATGACGCTCGGCAGGAAACGCGCCACCATGATCAGTCCCACGTCGCGCCCCGAACCCGTCAGGTTCAACACGAGCGTCATCACGGCGATGGTGTTGAACCAATCGCCGAGTTGGCTCACCACCTGACCGAGCCACAATTGCCGGAAGCCGCGATTCTCACGCAGCAATTCGAGATAGCCGACGGACATAAGAAGAGTGACAGGCGACGGGCGACAGGTGACAAGTTGGAAACCCGGAAACCCGTTCCGGCTTCTCACCTGCCACCTGTCACCTGTCGCTGTTCTTGGAGAGTGCGCCAGCGGGACGAATGTTGTCAAACGCGCGGCATTCGAGCGGGCGCGGAAAAAAACTGGAAGTGCCGGCGCGTTTAGTTTTGCGTCGCGGGTCGCTTCGGTCAGGGCGCGACTATGAAGTCAGCCTGACGCGTCAGGATGACGGGAAACCCGGAGCGAGCCGCTTCCAATTTTTAGCCGGGTGGCGCGGGCGGTGCGCTTTGGCGAGTTTTGCGCCGGGCGGGGGCGCGGGCGCGGCGCGGCACGCGGCTTGTTTATGGAGCGGGTGCGGCTTGAAGCGTTAACCCGCTTCCCGGACTCACCGCACGGAGTCCGAAAAGCCGCACCACTTTTGATAACCGGGCGGGTCGCCGACGTGAGTTCTGTTTCGGAAGTTTCGACGACTCGCGAACGCGACCGTTGACGGACGCGATTCTCACCCCTGAACGCGGCGAGTGAGTGCCACGCACTCGCCGCTTGCCCGCGCCGCCGCCGAAGACGAAAGACGATTTGCTCCCGTCAAACGTCTTCGGCGACGCGCTTTTGAGCTTGAGCGGGAAAACCGGCGCGGCGGCGCGTCGTCAAGCCTGCGGCTAAACGGCGGTCGAGAAAACTTGGCGGCGGAGGATAGGTTAAGAATGATTGACATGTCGGATTACAGCCGCGCGGCTAAAGTCTATTGGGTCGCCCTCGTCTCGTCGGGCGCGCTCATCGTCGCGTGGGCGCTCTCGCAGTGTCTCTCGTTCACCCCGGCGCAAGGCTTGCAGTTTCTCGCGCTCGCCAGTTTCGTCGTCCTCGCCAGTTCTCTCCCCATCCGCATCCCCAACACCTCGGCCAGCATCACGGCCGGCGACGCCTTCATCTTCCTCGGCGCGATCCTGCTCGACGTGCCCGCCGCGCTCGTGCTCGGCGCTACCGGCGCGCTCATCAGTTCGCTGCGCACCTCGCGCCGCGCGACGAGTTGGCTCGCCGCGCCCGCCACGATGTCGCTGACGGTGCTCGTCTCGGCCACCGCCTTTTATTTCCTGCTCAACTCTTACGCGGGCGTGGCGCACCAGCCCGTCGGCATGTCGCGGCTCTCGTTTGAACAATTGCTCGTGCCGCTCGTCGTGATGGCGCTGCTGCAATACTTCTTCAACGGCATGCTCAACGCGACCCTCCACGCCTTGAAGGAGCGCAGTTCGATCTGGAAGTTCTGGCGCGACGGCTATCTCTGGACTTCCTGCACGTTCTTCGCCGCCGCCATCGTCACGGCCTTGCTCTATCAGGCGATACAAAGCTTCGGCCTCATCTACGTGCTCCTGAGCGTTCCCGTCATCGGCGCGACGTTCGCAACTTACAAAATCTATTTCGAGCGCATCAACGAGAAATCGCGCGCCAACGCGGAACTCGCGCGCCTGCACCTCGCCACCGTCGAAGCCCTCGCCACGGCGATTGACGCCAAAGACCAGACGACCCACTGCCACGTCCGGCGCGTGCAACTCTACGCGGCGCGACTCGGCGAAATGCTCAAACTCTCGCACAGCGAGATCGAGGCGCTCAGGGCGGGCGCGATGCTTCACGACATCGGCAAACTCGCCGTGCCCGACCACATCCTGAACAAGCCGGGCAAGTTGACCACCGCCGAGTTTGAGCGGATGAAGGTTCACACCATCGTCGGCGCGAGCATCCTCGAACGCATTGATTATCCTTATCCGATTGTTCCCGTCGTGCGCTCGCATCACGAACGCTGGGACGGCCTCGGCTACCCGGACGGCCTGCGCGGCGAAGAGATACCGTGGACGGCGCGCATCTTCGCCGTCGTCGATTGCTTCGACTCGGTGCGCGAGGATCGTCCCTATCGCCGCGGCCTGACGTGCGAGGAAGCGAGCGCGATGCTCCTGCGCGGCGCGGGCACGCACTTCGACCCGAAAGTCGTCGAACTGTTCCTCAAACACCTGCCGCAGTTCGAGGCGGAGATCGTCGAACTCGGACTTGACCAGCACGGCTTCACGAGCCGCGAGGCCGAGCCGCGCGCCCTCGTCGAAGCGAGCGACGCCGGCAACGCCGCCGCCCCGGCCGCCGGTCAGCGGGTCAACCCGAAACATTTCGCCGTGCCCGCCTATCTCGAACAGATCAAGAGCGCGCACCGGGAGGTATACGCGCTCTACGAAATCGCGAGCACCTTCGGCGCGTCGCTCCAGATCGAAGACCTCAGCCAGATTCTCGTCGACAAGGTCGGGCACATGATTCCGTTCGACACCTCGGCCGTCTACCTCTTCGACGAGTTGAAGAATTACGCGACCGTGGCGCACGTCACCGGACTGCATGCCGAAATCCTCGGCGGCCACTGCGTCGCGCCGGGCGAGGGCGTGATCGGGTTCGTCGTCGCCAATCGCCGTCCGGCCACCGGGTTCGACCCGATGCTGGATTTCACCGCCTTCGCGCTGCCGGAGGCGCAAAGTTATCGCTCCATGATCGCGCTGCCGCTCGTCAAAGACGAACGCTTGCTCGGCGTGCTCGCCGTCTATTCGTCCCAGCCGGATTATTACACCGACGACCACTTGCACCTGCTCGACACGGTCGCCCGTCTCGCCTCCGACGCCTTCTCCAAAGCCCTCCATCACGCCGAGGCGGAATCGAACGCCCTCACCGACCCGCTCACGAATCTGCCGAACGCGCGCGCCCTCCAACTCCGCTTCACTGAAGAAGAATCGCGCGCCCGCCGCAACGGCACGTCCTTTCAGGTCGTCATGCTCGACCTCGACGAGTTCAAATCCGTCAACGACACTTACGGCCACAGCATCGGCGACCAAATGCTGCGCGAGGTGGCGCGCGTGTTGAACGCGCAACTGCGCGAATATGATTTCCTGGCGCGCTACGCGGGCGACGAGTTCGTCGCCGTCGTGCAAGACCTGCCCCGCGCGCAGGCCGATGATCTGTGCGCGCGCATCGAGACGGCCATCGGCCAACTCTACGTGCGCGTCCCGCCCGATAAACGCGCCCGCGTCGGCATCAGCGTCGGCGCGGCGCGTTTCGGCGTAGACGGCGAGACGCTGAACCAACTGCTCATCGCCGCCGATCAGGCCATGTACTCCGCCAAATCCGTCCACAAGCAACGCCGCCGGCACAGCCCGGCCGCGCCCCTCTCCATCGTCGAAACTCCCACCGGCGAACTCGCCACGACGGCGATCAACTAAAAACGCCAGTGGTCAGTAGTCCGTGGTCAGTTGTTCGCGCCAATCACGCAAGTCGCTAAAGATTGGATTGAACAACCGACTACGGACTACTGACCACTGACTACTGACCACTGACTACCTTCTTGACATACCCGCCCGTCATCGCTTTCAATCGTGAGAGAGGCTCAGGGCTGCGGCAAGCGTCGCCGGCTTGAATGCGCTTCGTCAGAGAGTCTCTGCTTTGCGCATTCCGCAACCGGGACAGCTTCTCTCAGGTCTTCAATTGTTCGCCGCGAGACGCCGTGGTTCGGCGCCGCCCTTACAAAAGCATGCCGGTTTCTTCCATTCAGGCAGCGAAAAGTTTCACCCTGCTCATCGTTGACGACGACGAACGGACGCGCGCCTTTTTGCAGAGCACCTTTGAGAGCGCGCAACATCAGGTGAAAGTGGCCGCCGATGCGCCGACCGCGCTGCGCATGCTGCACCGCGAGCCGTGCGATCTGATTCTCCTCGACATCGAACTGCCCGGCGTTGACGGCCTCGCCCTCTGTCGCCTCTTGCGCGCTCAGGAGGCCACCCGCCGTTTGCCGATCATCGTCATCTCGGCGCACAACGACGAGGAACGCAAGGTCGGCGCGTTCGCCGCCGGGGCTGACGACTTCATCGTCAAACCGGCGACGCGACGCGAACTCCTGTCGCGCGTCGGCACGCAGATCGAGGCGGCGCAGCGCGAGCGCGCGCTCCTCGGCAGCAATCGCGAACTCGGTTTTCTGGCCGACCTCGG
>DASQNL010000013.1:0-4299 GCA_035644995.1 Pyrinomonadaceae bacterium
CTTTGAACTAGCCGCGCGCGTCGTCGCAGAAAACAAGAGTTTGCTGCGCCGCCTGCGCGCGCTCGAAGAGATCGCCGCCCGCGTCGAAGCCGAGGAACTGATTCACGCTGCCGCAAACGCCGCCGCCGGGGGCGACGCGCCCACGCGCATCGTTACCCACGCCTTCGCCGAACGCGACGCCGAATCCCTGAAACGGCTCGCCCTTTCAATCATCGCCCGCCCCGGCCACATCGCCCTGCTCGGCTCCCGCGACGGCCACAACGCGCGGCTCGTTTTCGCGCGCGCGGCGGACGCGGGCGGCGACATGAACGCGCTCATGCGTGAAGCCTGCGCCCTGCTCGACGGGCGCGGCGGCGGCCGACCCGACCTGGCGCAAGGCGGCGGCACAAACGTCGAAAAACTATCCGACGCGCTGCACGCCGCCGCCCGTCGTCTCGCCGCGACAGAGTAGCCCTCGCTGCCCCCACGAGACCGCCGCCCGCCGCCCGCCGCCCCTCTCATTCACAACCATCTCACACGGTCGCCGCTTGACACGCCCGTGTCTGCTCCTTAATATTCTCAACGGTTCGGGGCAGTAGCTCAGTTTGGCAGAGCGCCGCGTTCGCAATGCGGAGGTCAGGAGTTCGACCCTCCTCTGCTCCACCAAAAGAATCGAGTATTGACGGCTACCTATGAGGTAGCCGTTTTTCTTTGGGGCGAGTGCTGAGGGCAAACAGGCAGAGGGTGAGTGGTCGCACCTTCAGCCCGATCTCGGACTTGGGGCGAGTGACATCGAATGAGTGTGAGTTCAACAGCCTCGCACCGAAAACAAGACGAGCAGGACGGTCAGCACTCCGGCCGCAAACCCGATAACGGCGAACGAGGTTCGGTTAGACTTGTTTTCCTGATCCTTCATTATTCCCCTCCCCTGTGCATCCTGAAAGTTGCGTGGTCGGGCGCAGGCCGACGTGCGGCGGCGGGGTCGCCGACACGCGCGCGCACGACTCGTTAGTTCGACTGCGTTGACGACAGATACCTCTCGCGCAGAATCCCCACGTGATGCAACTCGTGCCCGGCGATAATATAAGCGATGGCGCGGACGCTCACCTCGCTCTCGTTCGCTATGCCCCGGCGCAGCCACGCCCCGGCGTCCAGATGCTTGAAGAGAAAAAGCGTCGCGCGCCTGACGCTCTCGAACTCGGCGGCCAGATCGCCGAATGAACAGGCGTCGAATGAAGCGTTGCGGATGTAATCGTCCTGCTCGAAGCCGGGGACGGGCGTCTTGTCGTTGCGGCCGAAGCGGAGCGCGCGATAAGCGAAGATGCGCTCCGAGTCGATCAGGTGCCCGACGAGTTCGTTGATGCTCCACTTACCGTCGGCGTAGCGGAATCCCGCTTGCGACTCCGGGATGCCGCGCAGGAGCGCGAGCGTGGCGGATAATTGATCGCTTAAGACTGCCAGTATGTCGTCGCCGTGGACGAGCGCGACGTATTTGCCGTAATAGGGCAAGTATTCAGTCTCCTCCGGTCGGGTGATAGTTAAAGTCGTCATCTCGCTAATTCATCTCCTTCACGGTAAACGGCAATCTCACGCCGCCATCGACCCCTTGCGCGCGGCGCGAGCGTTCAGCCTTCGACTCAAGAGAAACGCGCCGCAAGCGTTACGCCGGAGGCGCGAGCGGGGCGGGCGAAGTGTCGGGCGGTTGATCCGAGGCCGTCTCATTTAGCGTCCGCAAAAATTTTTGCCGATGAGTATCAACTCCGCTGTAGAGAGAATAACTCTGAACCAGATAATAAAGTAGCCGGTTGGTCATGCTTAACCATTGAATCGTCACGAACAGCACGATCTTGCTGACGAGCGCGATCACCACGATGACCTCACGGGTGGCGAGGAGCAACAACTGTTCGGATTCCGTTTCAGGGAAATTGCCGGAGAGCGTGATCAGGAAGTCGAAGGAGGGCTGGATGCCGGCGTAGATGAAGAGGAAAACTATGATAAACGTCGGAACTCCGAGCAAGTGATCGTCGAGCTTTCCCACCACCAGAGCGGTGGCCGTTGCGCCGATGATTCCGTAGCCGATGCCGAAGACGGTGAGCACCGCTTTCGTATTTTCATCGACTGAGATTAACGCCAACTCAAACATCGCGGAAACGAAGAATAACGCGACCCAGAACCAAAACTTCGACTCCCCGGCTTCCAGCCTCTCTCGCGTAGTTTCCGATTCGCCGACGTGACGTTGCTCATCGAGAAAGATGTCGCCTTCATTGGGGTAGTCTTTTCGCGGCAGGGACGGACGACCCAAGAGATGAAATAACATGAGGAGAATGAGGGTCGCCACGTTATTTAACTGATGGAGGCCGAAGACGATTCCCGGCTCGAAGTTTTCGAGACGCGGCGAGTTTCCCGCCAATTCGTCGGGGTAAAAGAAACACGCCTCGATTGTCAGCCCGGCGTAGAGAATCAACCAGGCGAACCAGAGCGGCGGCCACCACCTCCAGAACTGTTTGATGGCCTGCGTCCCGCGCGGATACAGAACAGGGAAACTCAGGGGCTTCTGCCCGAACGCAATGATGGCGCAGATGATTAAGATCAGCGTCGCCTGCGTGCCGTACAGAATAATCATGTGGGCGGCGCGATCGGCCGTGCCCAGATTTAGAGCAATAAAGAGATTAAAGCCCGCACTGAGCACGGAGATCGCCAAAAACACCTTGGCCTTGAGGCTGTGAATCTTGGTTTTAGTCCAGGCGATGAAGGTCTGATTGTCGTCGCTTAAATTCATGGCGTCTCCACGAGAGGAATGGCAAGCGGCGCGCGACCCGGTTCTCTCGACGCGGGTTGCGCTGAACCGTCAGGCCTAACTAAAGCGATAGGGTGAGAAACGCCGAAGCATGACGGGCTTAAACCCTGTCAGAGAGCGACGACGAATCTCAGAGAGGGCGCAAGCCTGACGTGCCTGAGTGAGTGTATTTCGCCGCGCCCGTGCGGCGACAGCTTAACAAATCCCGCCGACCCGTGACAATTTTTAGACCAACCGGGACGAGCGCAAACCGCGTCGCGCGTGACTCAAGCGGCGGGGTCGGAGCGAGAGCGTGCGCGGACGCGAGTTCAAACGCGGAGAGGTATAGACCAAGCGCACGCCGGTTGCATATAATCTCCGGCCTCCCCGCACAGTTGTCTGTAACGCACGGGCGTGTCGGTCATCTCAAGTTTAAGGACGGAAGGGTCAACATGATTTTATTCAACCGGAGACTCCTGCGGATAACTGCGGTCGCCGCGTGTCTGTTGGTGTCGTGCGCGTCGCAGGGGCGCGCGTTTCAGGACAAGGGCGAGAAGAAGAAAGGCGCGCCCGCGGGGACGCCGGTGCTGTGGCAGGAGCCGGAAGACATCGCTTCGCGCAACCTGCTCTGGGGGCCGGGCGGCGCGCGGATGCGGCCGAACGTGAGGCGGCTCACCTTCATCAAGGAGGAGAAGGGCGGCTTCTCGAAGAAGTATCGCGTGAGAGATGCGGCGGGGCGCGTGTGGGTGGCGAAGGTGGGCAAGGAGGCGCAGTCGGAGACGGCTTCCACGCGCCTGCTCTGGGCGGCCGGGTACATGACGGAGATCACGTATCTCGTGCCGCGCGTGAGCATCCCCGGCAAGGGCGCGTTTGAGAACGTGCGGTTCGAGGCGCGCCCGGAAAACGTCGAGCGCGAGGGCGCGTGGGAATGGGAGCGGAACCCGTTCGTCGGCACGCGCGAGTTGCAGGGGTTGAAGGTGATGATGGTGCTCTTAAATAACTGGGACACGAAAGACGAGAACAACGTCCTGCTGGCCGTGCCCGCGCGCGGCGGCACGCAACTGCGCTACGCCATCAGCGACCTCGGCGCGACGCTCGGCGACACCGGCAAGTGGCCGCTGCTGTGGCGTTTTACGCGCAGCCGCAACGACCCGCGCGGCTTTCGCGGCGACAAACTCATCGACGAGATCAAAGAAGACGGGCGGATCGATTTCGAGTTCTCCGGCAAGAAGCGCGGCATGTACAACGACATCACGGTGGAGCAGGCGCAGTGGATCGGTCAACTGCTGGCGCGCCTGAGCGACCGGCAACTCGCGGACGCCTTCCGCGCCGCCAACTACAGCCGCGCGGTGCGCGCGCGCATCAACGAACTGGCGAGACTCCGGCGGGGCATGGACGCCGGACAATAAGCAGGCCGCGACGAGAGAGGCCGAAAAGAGAGGCCGAAAAACTCGGAGGGGCGGCGGATACGTCCGCCGCCCCTCCGAGGTTTCCGGTGTGGTCTGCCGCGCTAAGGCTTGGCGGGGGTCTCCGCCGGCGCCGGC
>DASQNL010000014.1:0-17359 GCA_035644995.1 Pyrinomonadaceae bacterium
GACTGTCTCCGCCCCGAACTCGATCCGTTACGTGTATTAGCGCGTGTCCCCGCTACCGCGGGCGCGTCTGTTCTTCTTCGAGGCGTTGCTTGATGAGCCGCTCGGCCAGATCGGGGACGACCTCCCAAGCGATCTCGCGCACGACCTGTTCCGACAGGTGCGCGACGACGCGCCGCACCACCTCATCGAGCATTTCAGGCGACAGAGACGACGCGGGCGTCGCCGCCGCCGCTTGACCCGATTCGGATGCGGCGGCGGGCGAACCGGACGCAACGGCGACCGCCGCCACAGCCTCGTTCGCATCCGTCCCAAACGGCTCCGCCGTCCGGCTCTCGCCCGGCGACTCGACGTGCGCGATGCCGCCCGCGTGCGCCACGATGCTGGCCGCCACAGGCTCTCCGTCCCATGCGGGCGCGTTCGGCGCGAGACGAGTTTCGTCCTGCTCCGGGAAACTTTCCGCATCATGCGCGCCCCGCGCAGGCTCGTTTGCGAACAGCAGCGAGGGCGAGACCGAAATCTCCGGCGCATCCAACGTCCCCGGTTCTTCCGCGAAGTGCGCGGGGGCGGTTTCAGCGACCGGGACGGCCGACGACGACGAAGGCATCTCCGCTTCCGCCGACGATAGCGACTCGGAGAACAAGTCCGGTTCCGCCGACAATTCCGGCATGGCGAAGGCTTCCGGCGCGGCGGTCGTTTGCGCCTGCTCGGCGAACAACAGATCAGCTTCGGCGGCCGGATCGTAGGCGGGCGCGAAGACGGGCGGGTCGAATGAATCTTCGTCGCCGATGTCGAGGATGAAGTCGTCGGCTTCGTCGGTCGCGGCGCGTGCGGGCGCGCTGTCGCCGAGTTCGAGCAGCGCGTCGTCGGCTTCTTCGGCGCGCGAGGCATACGCGTCGAACGCGGACTCGGCGACGGGCGCGGCAAGGGCGGAACCGGCGGGCGAACCCGACGCGGCCGTGGCCGCGTAGACCCCGGCGGCGGGCGCATCGTCGTCGCTTAAGACGAACGCCTCCTCCATCTCGCCGCGGTCGCTGAATTGTTCTTCTTCGTTGATCTCGGAGAAGTCGGGCGCGGCATGATGCGCGTCGAAGGCGGCGGCGGGCGTCGTCTGGATGGTTGCGTCGTCCATGTCGAAATCGGAGAAGGCGTCGTCGGAGATTGATGTGGTGGCCGCCGGAGTCTCCGCCGCCGGGTCGGCGGCGCGGGCGGCGTCGGCGAAGGGCGAGAGGTCTTGCGTCGCCTCATCCGTATCGTGGCGCGCGCGTTCGACGTCCGGTGACTTCTCATCCGGCTGGCCGCCGAGCAGGCCGCCGACTTTGTTGACGAGATCGCGTATGGATTGAAAAGGTTTGGTCAAGACTTCGTCCGCGCCGACTCTGCGCGCCTCCGCTTCGTTGAAAGGTTCAAACGTGCCGACGAGCAGCAGCACCGGAATGTGCCGCGTGCGTTCGTCCGTCTTGATGCGTTCACAGAGCGCATAGCCGTTCGGCTCCGGCATGAACACGTCGGCGAGCACAATGTCCGGCAAACTCTCGCCGAGCTTTTCGAGAGCCTCCGCGCCGCCGCCGACAGTCGTGACCTCCATGGCTTCATCGCCGAAGGTCAGGCTCACCACCTTTTGAATGGTTAAAGAATCGTCGGCGAGCAGCAGTTTGCGTCCCGTTAGCAAAAACTAAACTCCTTGAGGGCGGGCGTCGTCCGGTTGGAGAACCGCGAACCTCGCCGACGCTCTTTCGAGAGCGTGGCCGACGGCACGAACGGCGCGGGGGCGTGAGATAACAAAATCCGGCCTGCCCTTCCGTAAACAGACCACTATTCGAAGCTAACAGACACGCCGTTGAAGCGTCAAGAAGGAAAAGTTGTCCGTGGTCAGTTGTCAGTTGTCAGTTGTTTGTGACTATTACATAAGCCGCTAAAGATTCGGCAGAACAACTGTCTACGGACAACTGACCACGGACAACTGACCACGGACGACGGACAACTTTTCATCATCCCTTCCTGATCGTCACATCGTCGGCCGTGTCCGCCTTGCCGTCCGCGCCGAGCGAGCGGAGGGTGAAGCGTTCGCGCGTGCCTTCGTATTCGTAGGGGCGATGCCAGGGGTCGAAGCGGATGAACGCGGCGGTGTAACGCGGGTTGAGATGATTGACGAGATCGGAGGCCGTTTCGGCCACGACGTAGAACCCGCGCGCGCGCCGGTACTCTTCGAGCGCGGCGGCCAGATTTTCGAGGTCGGCGCGGGCGCGCGCCTGTTTCTCCGTGTCGAGGGCGCGTGCGAAAGCGTCGAAGGCTTCAAAGCCGCGCCCGTCGCCGCCGCCGACGCGCACGCGCGCCACCTGCCAGCGGCCGCGCGCGTCGCGCGCGAAATCCACGGACGTTTCGACTTCCAACTCGACCACCGCCGACGAACCGCTCGGCGCGAGCGCGGCCTCAGGATTCTTGACCGAAAGCGCGCCGCGCCTCAATTCTTTCGGCGTCTGATCCCGCGCGTTGTCGGCCGCTTGGCTCGCGGGCGCGTCTCCGGCGGCCGTGGTCTTAGCGTCGGCGGCGGTCGGACTCTTAGCCTCGGCGGCGTTCGCGCTCTTATTTTCGGCGAGGGCGGCAAGGGCGGCGGCGAAGGCGTCGAGTTCCGCGCGTGCGTGCGCGATGCGCTCCGCGTCGAGCGCGCGCGCCAGCAAATCGAAAGATTCCCATTGGCGGTCGCCCGTCCTGACTTCCACCACGCGCCACGCGCCCGCTTCGTCTCGCACGAAACGAAAGCCCAGTTTCACGCCCGCCAGCACGGTCGCGCCCATGCCGGGCGGCGAGATTTCCTTGATCGTCACCGCCTCTTTGTTGAGTTCGAGCAGCGACGCGGCGGCGATCAACTTGCGCGCCTCGTCCTTCTTGATGGCCTTCTCGGCCGCGACGGCAAGGGCACGGCGGCTCGCGCTCCCGGCGGCGAACGCGCACAGCATCGCGGCGCAGACGCTCAAGCTAAAAATCGTCCGGCGGATCGGGTTTCTCATAAGTCGGCCTGCTCGATGTGGGATGGCGAAAAGGGACGCTCGACCGGGCGGCGAGACTCTCAACCGCCCGCATTGCTGATCAAGACGCGCAACATAACTTGAAGTTGCGAAGCGGTGAAGGGCTTCGGGAGAAAGACGATTGCGCCCGCGCTGAAACTCTCGGAGGAGTGCTTGGGGTTCTGCTCGGCGGTCATCATCATCACCGGGATTTTCATCAGGCGTTTTTCCGTCCGCATGTGGCGCACGAGTTCCGGCCCCTGGATGTGCGGCATCACCACGTCGAAGATGGCGGCGGTGAAGTTGGTGTCGTTTTGCAGAATCTTGTAGGCTTCGCGGCCGTCGGCGGCCGTCACCACCGTGTAGCCCTCTTTTTCGACCAGCGTTTTAACCAGACGCAAGATGGCCGGGTCATCGTCGGCGACCAAAATGCGGCGAGGAGTTGGTGAAGTTTGCTCTGCCATTTCTTTTAGTGACAAGTGACGGGTGACAGGTGACAAGTTAAAACAAAAGGTTTGTCTTCAACTTGTCACCTGTCACCTGTCACTTGTCACTGCCTCCTGGTTGCTGTCCTCCATGCGCGAAAACTCGGCGGCGAGGACGATGGCCGCCACCATGCTGGAATGTTCCGCCAGCCCGCGCCCCGCGATGTCGAACGCCGTTCCGTGATCCACCGAGGTGCGGATGAAGGGCAGCCCCAGCGAGACGTTGACGGCTTCGCCGAACGAGAGACACTTGACCGGGATCATCGCCTGATCGTGATAACAGGCCACCACCGCGTCGAACTCGCCGCGCGAGGCGCGCAGGAAAACCGTGTCCGCCGAAAACGGCCCCGCCACGTTAATCCCCAACTCGCGGCACGCCTCCACCGCCGGCACGATCTCCGACGATTCTTCGACGCCGAACAGGCCGCCCTCCGCCCCGTGCGGGTTGAGCGCGGCCATCGCGAGTCGCGGCTCGCGGATGCCCCAGCGTTTGAGTTCTCGATTCGCCAGCTTGATCACCGGCTCGATGTGCTCGCGCCGCACGAGCCGGATGGCCTCGGCCAGAGGGACGTGCGTGGAGATTAGCACGATCCTCAAGTTGGCTGCGACGAAGGCCATCGCCACTTCGGGCGTGTGCGTGAGGTGGGCGAGAAATTCCGTGTGGCCGGGGAAACTGTAGCCGCCGAGAAAGAGCGCGCGCTTGTTGATCGGCGCGGTCGAGATCGCATCGAGGCTCCCGCGCATGCACAATTCCACGGCCGCTTCGATGTACTCGCCCGAGGCGCGCCCCGCGTCGGAAGATTCCACGCCGGGTTCGATGTCCGCGCGGATGTTGTCGAGATGATAGATGAGCGGAGCGTCGAATCGTTCGGGCAGAGGTTCGTCGCGGCGCACGACCTCATAGCCGCACTGGAGATTGAGCCTGCGCGCCGTGTGCGCGAGCAGTTGCGCATCGCCGATAATGACCGGCGCGCACACGCGCCTGACCTCCGCCTCGGCCACGGCCTTGAGGACGACTTCGGGGCCGATGCCGGAGGGGTCGCCGATGGTGATCCCGATGCGGGGGCGGCGTCCGGCGTCGGAGTCCGGCCGGCCGTCAATTGTGCTGTGGCTGATCTCGCTCATGGCAGGATGCGCAAACGAGCGGGCGCGGCTGGCTGCTGGTGACACAACAGCCGCGCGCCCGTTTCATTTCAAACAGTATGCGGAGGGATCAGCTAACTCTTCTCCGCTCCCTCGTCGCCGTCGGACGCGTTGTCGCCGTCGCCGCCGTCGCGGTCTTCGGCTTTGAACATGTACTTGATGTTGTGTTTGAGCAGCAGGATGTTCGGTTCGTCCTGACGATTGATCTTGAGCGCGGCGCGATCATACCACTCGATGGTGCCGACGATCTCTTCGTCGTCGTTGAGGACAATCACCATCTGCGTGTGGGCGTCCATCTGCTTCTTGTAGTAGAAAATTTCGGCGTTGGTTTCCGAAGGCGGGATGCGCTTACGTCCTTGCGCGGCCGCCGCAGAAGAGGCTCCTCCGCCGCCGCCGCGGTCGCCCCTATCGGCGGATTGCTGCGGGGGACGCGATTGATGCGTGGGCGCGCCGCCGCTGCCGCCGGGGCGAGGCGTTCCCCCGGCGCGGGATGCGCCGCCGCCATCGCTATACCTGTCGTTGCGTTCATTTTGGGTATTTGGCTCACGGTTTTTCACGTCGGCCAAGGTCGGTCGAATAAGTTTGCGATTCACTTTTTTACTTATGCCTCCAACAGTCTTACAAGCAGGATAACGGCGCGCTGAATTTTGAATACCCCGACTCTTTGCGGACGAGTTGCCAAACAAATGGCGCGCTTGGATGCGCCTGCTTTTACAGGCGGTGGTCGTTTGCAAGACGAGAACGGTTATGTCTCGTTAGTTGAATTACAATCCTGTCAGGAATGGGCGACATGCTACACGAGCAACGTTAGTTTGGCAAGCGTCAGGTGCGTGAGGCGTCGGCGCGCAGCTTCCGGCGAAAATGAAGTAGAGCCGTGAGCGAATCAGCGTCGGCTGAATCTGCTCACGGCTCAATGCTTATTGCGCTTATTGCCGGCAATCGTCGGTTAACGGCTCAATCAGCCTTCTTGCGAATGAAGGCGGGCACGTCGAGATCATCCGAGCGCACTTGCCCGGCGACGGTGTTGCGCGACGGCAACTCGTCGGTGCGCGGCAGGTAACGCGGCTGCGCCGCGGGCATCATGTTCTGCTTGTGGACGAGACCGGCGTCGGCCGACTCTTTGTCGAACCCGGTCGCGATCACCGTGATCTTCATCTCGTCGCGCATGCTCTCGTCAATCACCGCGCCGAAGATGATGTTGGCGTCCTCGTCAGCCGCTTCGCGGATGATCGAAGAGGCTTCGTTGACTTCAAACAGGGTGAGATCGAGGCCGCCCGTGATGTTGATGAGCACGCCCTTGGCGCCGTTGATCGACGCCTCTTCCAGCAAGGGCGAAGAGATCGCTTCTTGCGTCGCCTTGAGCGCGCGGTCTTCGCCGCTGGCGCGCCCCGCGCCCATCAAGGCCATGCCCATCCCGGCCATGATCGATTTCACATCGGCGAAGTCGAGGTTGATGAGGCCGGGCACGGTGATGAGATCGCTGATGCCCTGCACGGCTTGCCGGAGCACGTCGTCCGCCATCTTGAAGGCGTCCGTCAGAGACATGTCTTTGCTCACGTTGCCGAGCAGACGCTCGTTCGGGATCGTGATGACCGTGTCCACACACTCGCGGAGTTCCCTCAAGCCCTGATCGCCTTGCTGCATGCGCCGCTTGCCCTCGAAGTGAAACGGCTTGGTGACGACCGCGACCGTCAAGGCGTTCAACTCGGTGGCGAGCGAGGCGATGATCGGGGCTGCGCCCGTGCCCGTGCCGCCGCCAAGGCCGGTCGTGACGAAGACCATGTCCGCGCCTTCCAGAGCCTCGATGATCTTCTCCGTGTCTTCGAGCGCGGCGTTCCTGCCCACGTCGGGGTTCGCGCCCGCGCCGAGTCCCTTCGTCAATTTGCCGCCGAGTTGAATCTTGATCGGCGCACGCGAACGCTTGAGCGCCTGCAAGTCCGTGTTGGCGACGAGGAACTCGATGCCCTCGATTCCCGCCTCGATCATGCGATTGACGGCGTTGCCCCCGCCGCCGCCCACGCCGATCACTTTGATGCGCGCGCCGGTGATCGGAGGATCGTCGTCTATGAAAATATTAATGCCACTGCCCGGCTGACGGCTTTCCGGTGTCATATCGTATAAGTCCTTTCCTCTTCTGTGAACGCCCGCCGCTGACAGGAGACCCTGTGCGGCTATTTTGGGCTGTGCGCGCCGGTGACACCCATATATTGCGGACAACATCTTGTGCCGGCTGGCGCGGCAGCATACAACAACTTGTCAGAAAATACTACTAAAACGATTGCGAAATTTTGAAACGAAGGCGGTCAATCCGCCCGTCGCCCCGCGTTTACCGCCGGTCGCGCGCGCTTCGACCGCGTTGGCGCGCCCGGCCACGAGGGAGAGACCGGCGGCGGCCGTCCACGCCGGAGTTTGGATGTCTTCGACGAGGCCGCCGAAACGGTCGCGCTCCGGGTAGCCGAGCCTCACGGGCGCATCGAAAACCTGTTCGGCCACCTCGACCATCCCGCCGAGAAGCGACCCTCCGCCCGTCAGCACCACGCCGCTCGACAACTGCCTGTCCCACCCCGATTCGCGTATCTCGTCGGCCACGTGCATCAACACCTCTTCGGCGCGCGGCTGCAAGATGTCGCACAAAATCTGACGCGATAGCTGGCGCGGGCCGCGTCCGCCCACCGAAGGCACCTCGACGAGTTCCCCGCGCTCCATCTCGCTCAAGCCCGTGCTCGATGCGTAACCGGCCGAACGCTTGATCTTCTCCGCCTCCGGGATGGGGGTGCGCAGGCCGAAGGCGATGTCGTTGGTGAAGTGCGAGCCGCCGAGCGCGAAGACGGCCGTGTGCTGCACCGCGCCGCGCTGGTAGATCACCAGTCCCGTCGTCTCCGCTCCGATGTCAACGAGCGCGGAGCCGAACTCCTTGTCCTCTTCCGTCAGAGACGCTTCGGCGGCGGCCAATTGTTCGAGCACCATATCCGAGACGACCAGACCGGCGCGGTTGACGGCGTTGATGGCGTTTTGCCGCGCCGTGACGGGACTCGTCACGATGTGGACTTTGACGGCCAGCCGCGCTCCGATCATGCCGACCGGATCGTTGATGCCGTCCTGATCATCGACGATGAACTCTTGCGGCAGCCGATCAACTATCTCGCGCCCGGCGGGGAGTTGAATGGCGCAGGCCGAGTCAATGGCGCGCCGCACGTCGTCGGGCGTGATCTCGCGGTCGCGTCCCGAAACGGCGACGATGGCCTGACCGTTGAAGCCCATGATGTGCGAACCCGCCAGGTTGATCGTGACTTCTTCGGCTTCGAGGCCGCTCATGCGCTCGGCGACTTCGACCGCGTGCTTAATCGCCTCGACCGCGTTTTCCGGGTTGACGATGACGCCTTTACGCAGGCCGCGCGCCTCCGCCTCGCCGATGCCGACGATGTCGAGCGCGCCCGGCGCATCGCCCGGCTCACCGATGATGCACGTCACACGGCTCGTGCCGATGCTCAAGCCGACCGTGTGTGCTCCGCGTTTCGCCATGCGTTTACGTCCCCTCCTCAAAGGCACGCGCCCTACCGCCGCGCCGTGCCCGCCTTATTCGTTCCGACGACGACGACACCGCCCGCCTAGCCGCTGCGCCCGACGCGACGCGGCCGCTCGATCCCGCCGCGCGTCTGCCCCGTCGCAGTGCGCTCGCCGCCGCCATCCCGTGCGCCCGGCTGCTTCTTGTCTTCTTTACGCTTCGCCGTCTTTTCGACCGGCGGGCGCGGTTTATCACTCGCTTGCGCCGACGGCTTCTTCGCTTCCGCCGCGCGACGGTTCCTGTCGGCCGCGACGTTTGCGGGCGTCGTCTCAGGCGCGGCCGCGATGTAGTTATTCGTCGCGTTCTCGTGCGGTTGGTCGCTCGCGGCCGCGCCGCTCTGGTTGAGCGCGTGCGCTTTGAAACCGATCACGGCGCGCTTGCCCTGCGTCATGTCGATGTAGGTGATGTGCGCGCCGCGCGGCGTCGAGCGTTGCTCGTCGAGAGCTTCCAGAGATTGCCTGAGCCGCTTCGTCAGATCGTCGCGGCCGAGTCTCACTTCGATCTGCGAATCGTCGCCGGTCAACTGCGCGCGCACGTCGCGCAGATCATCCAGGTTCACTTCGCTCACGCGCGAGGCGATCCCGGCCGCCTCCCACTCGCGCGCGAGTTCCAGATACTTCTCGACGCGGCGGCGGTTCTCCGCGCGCCCCGCTTCCGTGCCCGACTCGTCCCAGCCGCGAATGAAGAAGGCGGGCGCGTTCTGCGTCGGCGCGACCGCGCCCGTCAACACGCCGTCGTCGTCAACCCAGACGAAACGCCCCGCCGAAGTGCGGACGACCGCCTGCGGCGTGCGCTCCGTGATCCGCACGCGCAAGCCCGAAGGCAGCACGCGCGAGACGACTGCCTTGCGCACCCAGGGCTGGCGTTCCAGTTCCGCGCTGAGCGTCGAGAGGTCGGCCTGCCACACGCCCCCGGCAGCGCCCGCGCGCCGCACCACGGCCTTGATCTGATCCTCCGAGCCTTGCGAAACGCCGCTCACGTCCACCGTGCGTAGTTGGAAGAACGAAGAGGACGCCGCCGTGCGGTAAGCCGTGAAGCAGACCACTCCCACGCACACCGCGAGCAGAATCTTCCCCACGAGCGGCATCCACGCGAGCGCCTTGCTCCAAGACGAGCCGCCCTTCGCCGCCTTGCGACCCGACACGCCGCCGTTACCGCCGCCGCCACCGCGCCCGCCGCGTTTGACGGGACGCTGCTGCGCGATCTCTCCGGCGCGGCCACGGCTTCCGCCGCCTTGTGCGCCGCGTCCCGCGCGGGGTGTGATCACTTGCTCTCTTAACATCGATGCTCCTCAAGAACGCGTGTCGTGCGGCGGGCGACAAAAAACCGCTTGCCTTCCGCCCGTCGTCAGTCGCGCCCTTCCGCTTCGCCCGCGTTATTCCGCCCGTCCGCCGTCTCTTCGCCGGAAGCCTCGGCGGCCGGTTCGCGCTCGTTGCCGCTCCGCCACAGTTCGACCTCATACTCCAACTCGATGCCGCGCTCGCGGCGGATGCGTTCTCTGATCTCTTCGGCGAGCGCGAAGGCGTCGGAGGCGCGGGCATTGTCGCCCTCGGTCACGATGAAATTCGCGTGGACGGGTGAGACGATGGCGCCGCCCCTCTTCTCGCCCTTCATCCCCATCTCATCGATCATCTTCCCCGTGCTCAAACCGCTGCCCGGCGGATTCTTGAAGAAGCACCCGGCGGAACGCGCGCCGTGCGGCTGCGTCTCCATCCGCTGGCGTTTCACTTCCGCCATCCGTTCCACGATCTTCGCCGAGTCGTCCGGCCGCAACCTGAGCGTCACGCCCAACACCAACTCGCCCTCGCGGAAAGACGTGTGGCGGTAGTTCCAACTGATCTCGCTCCCGCGCACGTTTACCACGCGCCCGCCGCGCGCCACGCGCACCGTCTCCACGACGTTCCCGATCTCGTGCCCGTATGCGCCCGCGTTCATCCAGAGCGCGCCGCCGACCGTGCCGGGGATGCCGCCGAGTCCTTCGATCCCGGCGAGGCCGCGCCGCGCCGCGTCCACGCACAGGCGCGGCAGGGAATAACCCGCGCTCACGCTCACGCGCTCGCCCTCGAACAAGGCCGTGCCCTTCACCTCGCGCATGCTCACCACGACGTAATGATGATCCTCGTCGTCGGCCAGCACGTTGCTGCCCGCGCCGAGCACGCGCCACGCGATCCCGGCCGCCTTCAATTCACCCGCGACCGCCGCCGCCGCTTCTTCCGTCTCCGGCGCGAACACCCAATCAATCGCGCCCCCGACACGCAAACTCGTCAACTCGGCGAAACGCCGACCGCGCTCCGCGCGCACGCCCGTTCTGGCCGCGATCTCCGCGATCATCGCGTCGCGCTCGCCGAGGCTGATCGTCGTGCTGTGCGTCTCCGCCGTCATGGTTGTCATTTGCCGTCGCCGTTTCCGCCGCCCGCGCCGTCGCCGTTTTTGCCGAGCAGTTCGATCAACTCTTCGCCCGCGCGATAGACGTTGCCCGCGCCGAGCGTGATCACCATGTCGCCGTGGTGCGCCTCGCTGAGCAAGGCTTTGACGGCCGTGTCCAGTGAGCCGACGTAGAAAGTGTTCTTGTGGCCGTAGCTTTTCACGGCCTCGACCAGAGCTTCCGCCGTGACGCCGGGAATCGGGTCTTCGCTCGCCGCGTAGATGTCCGACACGAGCAGCACGTCGGCGTTGTTGAACGAGCGCGCAAACTCGTCCATTTGATCCTGCATGCGCGTGTAGCGGTGCGGTTGAAAGAGCACGACCATGCGACGGCCGGACGAGCCGATCTTGGCGGCGGCGAGCGTCGCGCGAATCTCCGTCGGGTGATGCCCGTAATCGTCCACCACGAGCACGCCCTGCGCCTCGCCCTTAAACTGGAAGCGGCGGTTGACGCCCGTGTATGCGCCTAAGCCCTCGACGGTCTTTTCAAACGGAGCTTCCAACTCGAAACTGATCGCGATGGCCGCCAGCGCGTTGTAGACGTTGTGCAAACCGGGTACGTGCAGGGTCACTTCGCCCATCACTTCCTGCCCGCGCCAGACCGTGAAGCGCGAGCCGAACGGGATGTCGAAACGAATGCCGTGCGCCGAAACGTCGGCCTGCGCGCTCAACCCGTAAGTGATGCGGCGGCGTTTGACGTGGGGGATGACCGCCTGCACGTAAGGGTCGTCGAGACACAGCACCGACGCGCCGTAGAACGGCACTTTATTGACGAACCTGATGAAGCAGTCCTGCATGTCTTCCATGTCGCGGTAATAATCCATGTGCTCGCGATCAATGTTCGTGACGACCGTGAAGGTCGGCGCGAGCATGAGAAACGACCTGTCGCTCTCGTCCGCTTCGACCACCATCAACTCGCTCTTGCCCAAACGCGCGTTCGACCCGAACGCCCCGACCACGCCGCCCACCACCACGGTCGGGTCGAGTCCGGCCGCGCCCAAAACCATCCCGATCATCGAAGTGGTCGTCGTCTTCCCGTGCGACCCGGCCACGGCCACCGTGTCATGCTTGAGCCGCATCAACTCGGCCAGCATCTCCGCCCGCGCGATGACCGGAATCGAACGCTCGCGCGCCTCGATGAGTTCCGGGTTGTCGTCGCGCACGGCGGTCGAACGAACCACCACCTGAGCATCGCCCACGTTCTCCGCGCGATGTCCCTCGTTGAACCCCACGCCCAGTTCCACCAAACGCTCCGTCGCCCCCGAACGCTTCAAGTCCGAACCCGACACGTGAAATCCGAGATTGCACAACACCTCCGCGATGCCGGACATGCCGATCCCGCCGATGCCGACCAGATGAACGTGTTGAATGCGATGAAACATAAACTCAATTTGGTCAGTTGTCCGTGGTCAGTGGTCAGTTGTTCTTTGTCCGTTGTCGGCCGTTCAATCTAAATCTTTAGCGGCTCGCCTAGGAACCACAAACAACTGACAACTGACCACTGACTACTGACCACTGACTACTGACCACTGACAGCCACCAGCTTTTCAATCAAATCCACCGTCAGCCCGGCGGCGTTCGGTTTGGCGAGTTTGCGGCTCGCCTCTTCGCGGCGCGTGATCTCTGCCGGGTCGTTTATCAATTCGGCGATCTCTCGCGCCAACGCTTCGCCCGTCAGGTTCTCTTGCAGGATCATGCGGGCGGCGTTCGCCTCCTGCAACACCTCGGCGTTGCGCCGTTGTTCGAGTTGGCCGGGCAGCGGGATCATGATCGCCGTCTTGCCCGCCGCCATCAACTCGGCGGCCGTCGTCGCCCCGGCGCGCGAGACGATCAGGTCGGCGGCGGCGAACGCCCCGACCATGTCGTCTATGTACTCGCGCACTTCGCTGCTTCCCGCCCAACCCGCTCGCTCATAACTTTCACGCACGGTCGCAAAATCCAGCTTGCCCGTCTGGTGCGTGATGTGCAGCACGTCGCGGTGCGCGGCGAGGTGCGGCAAGGCCGCGACCAATGCGCGACTGACCGCCCGCGCGCCCTGCGACCCGCCGAAAAGCAGCAAAGAAAAACGCGCAGGGTCGCGCATTTTTGGCGGAATGTCAAAGAACTCGCGGCGCACCGGGTTGCCGGTCACAATCGCCTTGCCGCGAAAGTAGGGCACGGTCGCTTCAAACGAGACGGTCGCGGCGTCTACGAAGCGGGCGAGCCTGCGGTTGGTAAAACCGGGCACGGCGTTCGACTCCATGACGAGCGTCGGAATCCTCATCAACGCCGCCGTCAACAGCACCGAACCCGTCACGTAACCGCCCGCGCCGATAACGACATTGGGGCGAAACTCCCGAATCAAACCTCGCGCCGCCGCGAAACTCTGCGGCAGCAGCCACAAGCCCCGCAGGCGCGCGCCGAGCGACATGTTCGTCAGCCTCGCGCTTTCAATGAGCGACAACTCGAAGCCCGCCTGCGGCACGAGCCGCGTCTCCAACCCCCGCGCCGTGCCCACGAAACGCACCGTCGTCTGCGGGTGACGGCGTGCCACCGTCTCCGGGAGACGGTTCACCAACTCTTTCGCCATCGTCTGCGGGTGACGGCGCATCAACTCTTTCGCCACGGCGAGCGCGGGATAGATGTGCCCGCCCGTGCCCCCGGCGGCGAAGAGAGCGCGTATCGTCAAACTCAACTCCGCCCTTCCGGCCGCCACGCCTGCGTGACGGGCGCGCGCTGCCGCCTGGCGGTCGTAGGCGCGAGCGCGCCCTTCGCCGCCAAGTCTTCGCGCATCATCGCGGCGTCGCCCTGCGCCGTGCCCTGCTGCGAGATGTTCAAGAGCACGCCGACGCTCACGAGCGTGAACATCATCGAGGAGCCGCCGTAGGAGATGAACGGCAGCGGGATGCCCTTCGTCGGCACGAGCGACAACACGACGCTCATATTGAACAAAGCCTGCGCCACGATGCCCACCACGATCCCCAACCCAAGCAGCATCCCGAAACGGTCGGGCGCGCGCCGCGCCGCGCGCACCCCGCGCCACAAGAACAGCCCGAAGACCGCCACCAGCGTCAGCGCGCCGAGCAGCCCCAACTCCTCGCCCACCACCGCGAAGATAAAATCCGAATGCGCGAACGGCAAAAACAGCATCTTCTGTCGCCCCTGAGCGAAACCCAGTCCCTCCGCTCCGCCCGACCCGACGGCGATCAGGGATTGCACAACCTGAAAACCCGTCCCTTGCGCGTCAGCCCACGGGTCGAGAAAAGCCGTCACGCGCCCCAGCCGCCACGGGAACAGCACGATCATCAACACGACGCCGACCAAGCCCGCCGCTCCGAGCGCGCCCAGATATAACAAGCGCGCGCCCGCCGCGAACAACAGCACGAAACTCGTCACGCCGAGCATCATCGCCGTCCCCAAGTCCGGCTCCGCCGCCACGAGCAACACGAGCAAGCCGGTCATCAACACGCACGGCGCGAAAGTCTTCCAGAGCGCGTGTTCTTCGCCCGCGCGGCGTTCGAGAAAGCGCGCGAGGAAGATCACGAGCGCGAGTTTCGACAACTCCGACGGTTGCAGCCTGAAGCCGCCCGGCAGCCTGATCCAGCGGTGCGCGCCGTTGATGCGCGGGAACAGGAAGACGGCGAGCAAGAGCACGACCGTCCCGGCGAGCAGCCCCGCCACGACGCGCCGGTCGCGCAGCCGCCCGTAGTCGAAGTGCATCACGCCCATCATCGCCAGCAAGCCCGCCACCGTCCACATCGCCTGCCGCTGGACGTAGTGATACTGCGTGCCGTTTTCGGCGTACGCCAGATCGGCCGACGCGCTGTAGACCATCACGACGCCGAACAACGCCAGCCCCACCGTCGCCGCAAACAACCACTCGTCAGCTTGTAGCTTTCTTGCCATAACAAAAACTAGGGATGAGGGATGAGGGATGAGGGATGAAAATCAAACTTCTCCCCATCCTTCATATTCATCCCTCCGCCCTCATCCCTCATCCTTTGAAGGACGCAGTCCTTAAACACTCTGCCCCGGTGCTCGAAACTATCGAACATGTCCCAACTGGCGCACGCCGGGGCGAGCAGCACCACGTCGCCGGGTTGCGCGGCCTCGAAGGCGCGCCGCACGGCCTCCGCCATCTCCGTCGCGCGAATGATGCGCGCGTGCGCTTTCAACTCGCTCTCGATGCGCGCGGCGTCTTCGCCGAGCACGACGAGGGCGCGGCATTTGCGCTCGATGAGCGGCGCGAGCGGCGCGTAGGGAGCGTTCTTGCCGCGCCCGCCGAGAATCAAAACTATTTGCCCCGCGTGTTCGGCGAACGCTTCGAGCGCCTTCAAGGCGGCATCAACGTTCGTCGCCTTCGAGTCGTTGTAAAACTCCACGCCCGCCGCTTCGGCGACCCGTTCCAGCCGGTGCTCCACGGGTTTGAAATTCCGCACCGTCTCGCGCATCGAATCCGGCGACGCGCCGCACGCCAGCCCGCAGGCCAGCGCGGCCAACACGTTCTGGACGTTATGCAAGCCCCGCAATTGCATCTCGTCGCGCGTCATCAACACGCGCTCGCCGCCGTCGCGCGTCCGCGACACCAACTCGCGCCCGTCTCTCAAAAACAATCCTTCTTCGAGTTCGCGCTCGACGCTGAACAGCGTGACGTGGGCGCGCAAGCCCGCCGCCCAAGAGGCGACTACCGGGTCGTCCGCGTTCAAGATCGCCACGTCCTCCGCCGTCTGGTTGCGAAAGACGCGGTGCTTGGCCGCGCCGTAGTCGGTGAGGGTCTCGTAGCGATCCATGTGGTCGGGCATCAGGTTCAAGACGACGGCCACTGTCGGGTGAAACTCGACAATCGTCTCAAGCTGGTAGCTCGACACCTCGGCGACCGTCCAGCCATCCTCGCGCGACGCGTCCACGAGCGTGACGAGCGGCGTGCCGATGTTGCCGCCGACCGCGACCGGCAAGCCCGCGCCGCGCAACAACTCCGCGACGAGCGTGGTCGTCGTCGTCTTACCGTTCGTGCCCGTGATGGCGCAGATGCGCCCGCGCAGGTGGCGCGCGGCGAGTTCCACTTCGCCGATCACCTCCGCGCCCGCCCTCTCCATGTAGCGCAGCGGAATATTCTTCGGCGGCACGCCCGGACTCGCCACGACGAGTTCGATCTGATCCATCAGCCACATCGGCACGTCGCCCGCGAGCAGGCCGACGCCTTCCGCCTTCAAGGCGCGCGCCTCCTCCGTCCACTCCTCGACCGGCTTGCGGTCGTTCAAGGCCACCGTCGCGCCGCGCGCCGCCAGGAAGCGCGCCGCCGCCACGCCGCTGCGCGCCGCGCCGATGACCAGAACTTTTTTGCCGCTCAGTTCCACAATTAAAAGCTGTCCGTGGTCAGTTGTCAGTCGTCAGTTGTTTTCGTCTTTCGTCACTCGCTCGATTCATCTTTAGCCACTTCCTCCGGTCGGCGCATGCAACTGACGACTGACGACTGACTACTGGCGTTCTTCCTCACCGCAGTTTCAAAGTCGAGAGACTGAGGAGCGCGAACAGGATGGCGAGGATCAGGAAGCGAAAGACCACCTTCGACTCCTTCCAGCCCTGCATCTCGAAGTGGTGATGCAGCGGCGTCATCTTGAAGAGTCGCCGCCCCGTGCCCGTGTGCCGCTTCGTCATCTTGAAGAAGCCGACTTGCAGCATCACCGAGATCGCTTCGAGGACGAACACGCCGCCGACGAGGACGAGGATAAATTCCTGCTTCGTCAGGATGCCGATTGTCCCGATTGCGCCGCCGATGGCGAGGCTGCCCACGTCGCCCATGAACACGTCGGCGGGCGGCGCGTTGTACCACAGGAAGCCGAGCGACGCGCCCGCCATCGCCCCGCAAAAGACCGTCAACTCGCCGACCTCGCGGCGATGATCGATGAACAGTTGCCGCGCCCAACGCTCGTCGCCGCTCACATAGGTGAAGGCCGTGAGCGCGACCATCGCGATGAAGGTCACGCTGATGGCAAGCCCGTCGAGGCCGTCCGTCAGGTTCACCGCGTTCGACGCGCCGGTGAGCACGACGACGATGAAGACGAGGTAGAGCCACGCCCCGATGTTCGTGATCATCGAGATGTCCGTCTGTTTGAAGAACGGAAAGCTGAGATTCCACGTGTAGTCGGTGAAGAAATAGAGCGCGGCCCAGACCCCGGCGGCGATCAAAAACTGCGCGGCGAGTTTCTGCTTGCCGGTCAGCCCCAGGCTCTGCCGCTTCGCCACCTTCGCGTAGTCGTCGAGGAAACCGACGACGGCGAAAAGCGCGGTCGAGACCAGCACGATCCAGACGTAGACGTTGGAGAGCCGCGCCCAGAGGAGCGTGGAGATGAGCACCGAGCCGATGATGAGGACGCCGCCCATCGTCGGCGTGCCGCGCTTCGCCATGTGCGCCTGCGGCCCCTCCGCCCTGATCTGCTGTCCGACGTTCATTTCGCGCAGCATCCGGATGACCCGCCCGCCGAAGACGAGCGAGATGAGCAGCGCGGTGACGGTGGCGTAGGCCGTGCGGAACGTGACGTACTGGAAGACGTTGAGCGCCCTGATGAAGACCGACTCCGCGTACTGCCCGCCGGAGCGCAAGAAAATCAACTCGTAGAAGATGTAATAGATCATCTTTTTTAAGTGACGAGTGACAAGTGACAAGTGACAGGTAAAAAGCAAATTTGCGTCATCTTTTTACCTGTCACTCGTCACTCGTCACTGTTTTCCTCATGTCGCTCGCCGAGCACTTCGAT
>DASQNL010000015.1:0-21251 GCA_035644995.1 Pyrinomonadaceae bacterium
AACCTCTTCAACCGCGTCAACCGCGGCGCCATCATCGGCAATCTCAGTTCGCCACTCTTCGGGCAGGCGAACTCGGTCGGCAGCACTCCGCGACGCATTGATTTGCAGATGCGGCTCAGCTTCTAACGCGAGACGGGGCGCGCCGCCGCCGCCGCCCGAAGCGTGCAGCCGCACGGCGTTCTCGCCGATCACGGCCACGGATTTCACCCTGTCGGCAGAGCGACAGAGAAGTTGCGGGGCGAGTCCGGCGTGGTTGGAAAGTTTGCCTTGTCTACATCGCGCAGCGGCTCCCTTTGTTAGAGTCCAGCGACGTGCCGGTGTTTCTCCATGGAGATGTGCACGCGGGCAACTTGCTGCTCGCCGAGGAGGGCGGGCGTTGGCGCATCACGGCTTGATTGATTTCGCCGACTCTCTCTGCGGTTCAAAAGAGTATGAGTTCGTCGCGCCCGGCGTGCTGACGGTGCAGGGCGATGGTGAACTGCAAAGGGCATTGCTGCTCGCCTACGGCTGCGCCGAGACGCAACTCGCCCTCGACCTGCGCGCGCGTTTAATGTTATTGACCATTCTGTCTGAGTGCAGCGATTTGCGTAAATATGCCTTACGACTCGCGCCCGACGCGACAAAACTGACGCTCGACGAACTCGAACGGGCGCTCCGGACATTTACGTGAGCCGCGTCGGGGCAACTGCGAGGCGGTCGTCGCACAGCCCTTCCCAACCTGATCCGACAACGATGTATGATGTGCGGGGAGGGGCACCATGATTCAGAACAAGCACTCGCTAATTTGGAGCAGACGCTTTGTGTTCGTCTCGGCGTGCGTGATTTTTATCGCGCAAGTCTTTGCGCCCATGCGGTTGTGTGCGGTTGTGTGCGGCCGGGGTTAGCTCGCAAATATCATCATTGCCAGGAGAGTCGCTATGAATAGCCCTGATAACGACAAAGTCTTCGCCGGTTCAATCCCTAAGCTTTACGACACGCACTTGGTGCCGCTGATCTTCGAGACTTACGCCGCAGACTTAGTGAATCGGTTGCGTTCGCGCCATCCCTCACGCGTGCTCGAAGTGGCGGCGGGCACCGGCGTCGTGACCCGTGCATTAGCTTCCGAGTTAAGCGAAAGCGTCTCCATCGTCGTCACGGATTTAAATCAGGCGATGCTCGATCATGCCTCAACCGTTGGAACAAAGCGCACGGTCGAGTGGCGTCAGGCAGACGCGATGCAACTGCCTTTCCCTGACGGAGCCTTCGACGCCGTCGTGTGCCAGTTCGGAGTCATGTTCTTCCCCGATAAGGCCGGGGCATTTTCGGAAGCGCGCAGGGTGCTCAGGCCGGGGGGCGTTTTCTTGTTCAACGTGTGGGATCGGATCACGGAGAACGAGTTCGCGGACACGATTGAGGCCGCGTTGGAGTCGGTCTTCGATGAAGACCCGCCGCGCTTCCTGTCGCGCGCGCCCTACGGTTATCACGACCGCCAACACATCGAGCGTGAACTCGCGCAGGCCGGGTTTACCGCCTCGCCCCAAATTGACACGCTCGCGGCGCGTAGCCGGGCGATCTCTCCGCACATCCCCGCGCTCGCGTACTGTCAGGGTACGCCGCTGAGAAATGAGATTGAAGCCCGCGACGCCTCACGTCTCGCCGAGGCGACCGGCGTGGCGGCAGAGGCCATCGCCGAGCGATTCGGGCGCGGTGAGGTTGACGGCAAGATTCAAGCACACGTTGTGACTATTGAAACATGAGATTCCGCCGGACGATGATTGTTAGCGTATGACTTAGAGGATGCAATCGAGGCCGTCAAGGCCGCCGAAGCCGTGGACGCCGTGCGGGGTTGCGGTTCGGGTTGCATGCCGTTGCCGGGTGTCGGCCGTGTGCTCTCATGACAAAACGTCCTCGGAACGCTGAGCCTGTAGGCGGCCTTGCAATAGCGGCACCGCCGTCTCCCGCCAGAACTTGGGGTTCACATAACCGCTCGACATGCCGCCGTGGCTGTACTTCTCCACATAAACGGCGTCGCAGTGTGAGAGTGGGAAACCGGTCAACTCCTCGAACGCCTTCTCGATGACCAAGGTGAGACCCTCCGACGTGGCGGGGCACCTCACGCCCTCTAAATGCCGGCGCATCTCCCTCCAAAGGTACGGGTCGCCGCGGAGGCTCCATCGTTGCGGCTCATCCCGGAAGAGGGCTGACACTGCGGAATGTCTTCCCTGCGACTCTTTCTTGCTCTGCATTTGATATTTACCTCGATAGCCGCCTCGCGCGCAGACTATCACCCGCCGCAATCCAATTTCGCATTCGTACAAGCTCTCGAAGAGAGATAGGCTGACTCGCGGAGGGATACATGGCGTCGCCAGAGTGCGCCGCCGCTATCAACTTCCAGCCGTAATGGTAAATTTATATGTGGGTTGTAGATTCATATGTGAGTTCACGTTGTTTTATTATCCGTTCCGGTAATGACGAAGTACGGAGGATAGTATGATCCGTATCTTTCTGAAAACATAAAGATACGGATCGTCTGCCCTCCGGCCGTCGCCCGGCGCGACGGCATCACGCTTGAACGGACGCGGGAGATTGTCCACGTCTGCACACGTCGGGATGAAGAAGGCGACTGCCTTTTTGTCCTACCTGACGAACTGACCGGGACAAAACATTTATCACTATGAGTACATATCTCCTGACGTGGAGTCCGAAGAAGTGGCGTTGGACAGACCTGCCACAACGAATTAAGGAAATTAAGCGGAAGGGTTTCTGCGTCACTGATTGGAGTTGCGGAAATAACAAATCAATCGCCCATGGCAGCAGGCTGTTCCTCTTGCGTCAAGGCGAGGAACCGAGGGGCATCGTCGGCGCGGGTTTCGCCGTCTCCGAACCCTACGAAGAAATTCACTGGCGGGAAGAGAAGGCTAAGGTGGGGCGGACTACGATGTATTTGAAAGTTCGTTGGGAGACTCTGTTGAATCCTGAGACGGAATCTATCCTCCCACGCGAGTGGTTGAACGAGGGCTTGTTGTCAAAGGTGAACTGGAACACGCAAATATCAGGCATCACCATCCGCAGCGAGCAAGCGGAGGTGCTTGAGGAGAGATGGGAGGCCTTCTTGGGACGCAGGGGCGAAGAATTCTCTCTTTTCGCTAACGCCTCGCAAGATTAGATGATTGACACCGCTGCGCAAATTCTCTTCTTTCGAAGCTGCCAGCCCCGCCCCGCCGAGTCGCCTTCAACATAACCCTGTTTCGACACCCATAGTCATTACAACTCCTACCTGACCCGCACAAAATTGACTGATATTTCTCGAAGCGCAACACCCGGCCTTACTCTCGCCCACATTCGACTACACCACCTTCAAGATGTACCCGACTCGCGTGGAAAGAGTCCGATAACACCAACTAACATTGAACATAATTTTGATTATCGGACTCCGCGTGTGTTCTGTGTGCGTAGGAAATACGAAGAAGCGGTCGGAGCCTCCCGTGCTCTGGCCGCCTCTTCGCTTTCGCTCGCTATGTTCACTCTTGGGCAGTGGCAAATCTGATAGTTGAGTTGATTGCTACCTCCCCTTGCGTGACCCGGCAGCCTTTGTACCGCTCGCCTTCGTCGCGCCGAGAGGGTCAGGGGTTGTCCCTATCAGCGCCTCTGCGTTGACGAGGAAACGGAAGCTGCCTTGCTGCTGCACTCCCAGAAGGAACTGTACGTCTATCGTGTTGCCGGGAGCGAGCATGCCCCCCGGAAGCACGACTGTCAGCGACGAGTTCAACCCGCCCCCGCCGGATGACGCAGGCGCTTGTTCGACGGTCAGCCCTGTCACGGTGACGACCTCCTGCCCCTGCGAGTTTGTTACCACCCCGGTCGAACTCAGTACGCGTAGATCGGCCTGTGGGCTAGACCCCGGCGGCGAGTTCAGCGTCGTGATGTCAACGACCCGGAAGCGCAACCGCGTGATGGAAGTGTTTGTGCTGTTCTTGAATCGCCGCTGGATAGAGAGCGTTCCGTAGGCGTTCGGCACGCCGGCAAGCACCTGCCCGCTGCGGACGCGGTTGGGCGGTACGGTCGAAGCCGCCGTCGGCTCAATAAGCGAACTCTTGATCGTAGCGTTGCGTTGAATAGGACTCAGAGAGTTCTCCGGCGCGGGCGTGCCGAGGATGGCCGTGCGCCCGTTCGACGTTGCGCCGTCCACTTCCACAAAGTAGAAGTCGGCCTCGTTGTCGTCGGTGTCCTGCGGCAGCCCCGTCACCAGCTTACGCACGAAGCTGTGCTGAAGCGGGGTGTTGACGCCGCCGGCGGGCGTCAGGGGTGTGCCCTCGAAGAAGGCGGAGCCGGTGAAGCCGACGGCGTCGAGTCGCTCGCCGGGGGTGAACGACGCCGGGTTGCCCGTGCGATAGAGCGCGAGCCCGGAGCCGTCCCGGATGTCTGTGAAGTAGGAGGCAGCGCCGCCGCCCACCTCTTGCGGCGTAACGTCGGCCGCCATGTAGTCCGACAGGCTTAAGCTGTAGCCCAGGCCATTCGTGATGAGATAGTGGCCGCGCGCAGGTATGAGCGTGCCGGCCGGAATGGTGAACTTCGCCGTCAGGAGTTCAGTCGGGTCGGAGTTCAAAGGATCGTCGGAGACGATAGCCCAGCCGCGCGAGGCTAACGCAGGCAGCGGCGAGGAATCCACGACGATGAAGTCGGAGTCCGAATTGTTGTAGAGTTCGATAAACTCATCGAGTTCGCCCGTCTCCGCTCCCGCGCCGTCCGGGTCGGGGCCGCGCAGGCGGAACTCGCTGATAATGATCTGTCCCGTAGAGGGCGCGCCGTCGTCGTTGAGGATAGCGCCCGTGCCCTGCCCGTCCGATAGGTTTGCGCCCTTGACGTTCGTGACGTTGACGTTGAACGTCTCGTTAATCTCCTTCGACATATCGCCGTTGATTTCCACGGCGAACTGGTATGCGCTCGCACCCTCGTCGATCATCGCGCCGACGACACTGTTCGGCTCGTAGTCGTTATCGACATCGGTGGCCGTCACGTCGGAGGTCGCGATGTCGAAGGTGACGCCGCCGGCGGGCGCGGGAGAGTCGAGCGAGACGATGAAGGTGAAAGTGGTCTGCCCTGTGTTTCCTTCAGCCCTGGTCACATCGGAGATGGCGAGCGAGGGCAGGGGCGCGCCGGCCACGGCCGCCTGAAAGCCGCCGGAGATCGTGAAAGCGCCGCCGGAGGACTCGCCTATCGCGCCCTGCCCGATTGTGCCCTCGACGCGAAACGCGCCTGATGCGCTCGCGCCGCCGCCGCCCACGACGGCGGACTGCGTGAGCTGCGGGGCGGATTGCGCGTGCGCAGAAGACGCGGCGAAGAGTATGAGAAGTATGATGATGACGCTGTAGCGCATGAACGTCACCTGCTTTCCTTGCAGACCTGCGCGTCGGGATGATTCAAGCAGAGCAGCTTCTTCAAGCCGTCGATCTGGTTCTGCTGCTGCCGGGCTTGCCGCTGGAGCGCGTCAATCTTGGCGTCGCGGTCTTTCAACTCCTCGTTCAAGCCTTGTATCGCCGCCAGAGCTACGCCGTCGGGGTCGATGGTCGCGATGGTCTTGTCGCCTTCGCCGACTTTGAACGCGGCGAAGAAGTCCTGCGCCATCGGCCCGATGTGGCGGACGGAGGCGTCCTGCGACTTGTAGTTCCAGGTCGAGATGGGGAGGGCGAGGACGCCGCGCAGGATGGCGCGCGGGTCGACGGCGGCGAAGTTGGCCTTCATGTTGCGGTCGGAGAGGTTGTTCCAAGAGCCGCCGCCCGCCGGGAGCGTCACGCCGGTCGACCCGCCGGAGTTCGACGTGAGCGTCGTCGAGCCGTCGCTCGCCATCGTGAGCTTGCTGTTCGTGAGCGTCATCGTCGCGGTCGTGCTGTTGAAGATGAAGCCCGTCGTGAGCGCCGTGTTCGTGTAGAAGAAGGAGCCGTTGACGGCGCGCACGTTGAAGGAGTTCGTGACCGTGGGATGGAACTGCGACGCGATGTCGGGGCTGGTGCTGTTGAACGTGTAGGTGAGCGGGACGGAGCGGTCGGAGAAGACAAACGTGCCGGTGCGCGGCGACCCGTTGATGGTCGCAGTGGACGCGCCGTAACCGAGCGCGACGGAGTTAGCGCCGGTCGCCGTGTGCCCCTCGCCGAGGGCTACCGTGCCGGTGTTGGCCGCGACCGAATTCTTGCCGACCACGATGGCGTTGTCGCCGAGCGCGCGCACGTTCTCGCCGAAGGCCGTCGAGTAGAGACCGATGTTGGCGTCGTCCCACTGCGTGCCGTTGATTGAGCCGGCGCGGAGCGCAGCCTTCCCGCCGAACCACATGAAGCGCGTGCCGCTGCCTTCAATGGGGATGCCGCCGCAGCACCCGCTGTTGTAATCGCTGACGGCGAGGAGCGAGCCGTCGTTCTCGACGCGAAAACGCTCCTTGTCGAAGGTTTGGGTGAAGCCGCCTGACCAGTACGTCCCGCTCGCGCTGAGCGACAGAAGCGCGTCCTGCCCCGCCGTGCCGAGGTTGCGTGAGCCGACGAGCTTAAGGTTGATGAGGTGGTTCGTGCTGCTCGTCGTCTGCTGGTCGGAGGGCGCGAGTTCCACATCGCCCGCGACGTGCGCGGTGGTAACGGACGAACTGCCGGCGTTGATGGCCGCGACGACGCTATCGCCTGCGGATGCGCTAACGCCGGAGGCGGTCGTGGCCGTGTTCGCCGTCGTAGCCGTGGCGGCGTTGCCGTCGAGCGTGGCTGTGATGGTGCCCGCCGAGAAATTGCCGGAGGCGTCGCGCTTGACGATGGTGTCGGCGGAGTTGCCGCTGGTCGCGGCGTCGGCGGCGCTCACCGCGCTCGCCACGCTGGCCGCGCTCGCGCCGCCGACGCTGCCGACCACCGTGGCCGTCTGTGTGCCGGTCACGTCGCCTGTGAGCGACCCGCTAAAACTTGTCGCCGTCTCGGCGTTCAAGCTCTTAATGGCGTAGGGTGTGGAGGTGATCTGCTGGCGCGGGGAGAGGACGGTAAACGCCTCGCCGCTGTTGCGCCGAACACTGATCTCCAAATATCGTGCCGCGCCGGGAAAAGCTCCCGCACCAAAATCCAATTGCACACTGAAGACGCCGTTCGTCACCGTCACCGCGCTATTATTTGCGGCCGTTAAGCTGATCGTTACCGGATTCGGTTGCGGTTGTTGAGCGCCGCCCGTCGGTGCGTCGAAGAGTTTGAACTCCATCTCGTAAGCGCCGCTGGGAGGTGTAGTCCCTTCACTTAACCTACCCTGATAAGTGAAGACGGTCGTCTGCGCCAAAGCATTGCTTGCGGCGGCCAGAGTAATGAGGATAACTAAAGAAAGGAAGCGAAAGTACGGAGCAAGTCGAGTTGGGCGCATGGCTAAATTCCTCAAGGGCGGCAGATTTGTTTGCAGGCGTTGATTATCGAATCGATAAGCGTTCAGGATGGTCTTACTGTTAGGCTTCAGGCAGTCTCATTGATGGAACAGGGAAAACAAAAAACCGGTCGGCGCTTGTTTATTGAAAGTTCCTGGAAGTCCAGAGAGGATGCGGCCAAAGGCAAAGGCCGAAACACTAATGACAAGAATATACTGTTTGGGCGTTGCAAAGCAAACACCAAAAGAAAATTTTGGAATGAGAAGTTAAGAGCAGAACATTACCCAAATCACATTGTATTGCATCTTCAGACCTCAAAGGACTGCCGCAAGACCGGAGACACTCTTTACAGAATGAACCAAGTGTAAAGAGTCCACCGAGCGGAGTACGGTCGAGACGAGGCTTCCCTGCCTCGTCTTTCCATGGCTTCAACTTCCATAATGTAAAGAGTTAGTCGCGACGGCGCCGTCAGGTATGCGCCACGCGCCGAGTGCTGCGTCGGTCTCCAGATGGAACTCATGGAGAGGCTGGGCATCAATCACGCGCTCTGGTTGTGGGAGACAAGCTTTCCTTTAAATTACGACCAGTTTAATTTCAGGTTCGGGACAGACCCCTTGAAGCACGGAGAAGTCGAAACCAGCCCGTTAATGGAAACTATAAAATCGAACTGGGCGAACAACAGGAAGGATGTGCCATTGTTGATCGAAAAGTTCACACGACGGCCATGAGTAGTTGAAAGCGCATCCGGCGTGTTTTTGTTTCCCACCCTTAACTTCATCCTTCTTCAACTCCAGTTATGGGCGTTCGAGTTGGCCTACGTCATCACGCCGTTCGTGGAGGCTGCGCACTCGCTCAGCGAGGAGGTGTTATTGGGGAACGGCTGGCGGGTGCGGGAACCCCCACACCCGCCAGCCGTTGCTCCTGCCATACGGTGACCACAAATTACCTCGCCGAACCGGCGAAACAACCCGCCGAGTCCGGTCAAACTTTCGGGCGTAAGTCCGGCGTGTGGTGTAGCAACGTTGCCTTTCTCAGGTAGTCTGCCGCCCGTAGATTGCACCCGTTCGGACGCGATAAATAGCAATGTGGCTTTGACGATGCCAGGCGCCAATATCCGTCTTGTTGAGGGCGGGGGTGAGCGTTTCGTTGCGCCCGGTGATGAGTTGCATCGCGTGCTCCGCCTCGTCCGGCTCGGTGAGCTTACGCGCCGCGCCGATGACCATGACGCTTTGCCAGTTCGACGAGTCGGCGATCTCCTCGACCTGAAAACAGACTTCGGAGTTGGCGGCGATGAATTCGGTCTTCGTGCCTTCGGTCGTGAAGAAGAAGAGGTCTTGCCCGTCATAAGCATAATGCATCGGCACGACGTAAGGGTGGCCGTCTCGCGTGCAGCCGAGGTGACCGAAGTCCATGCGCAGTAAAAGCGCCTGCATCTCCTCCGTCGTCATGTCTCTAACTTTTAACACTTTGTTTCCTCCGGCGATCTGTCTTAGTCATTGCGCTCGCTGCTCAAACAGTCCTGCGTCCATCGACCGTATGTGGACGGACGCGGTAGATGGCCGTGATGTTTGCGCGACCCCAGGAGTCAAGCTGTGTGAGGTTGAGCGCGGGGGTCAGGCTGGGATTGCGTTTCGTGATCAGTCGCATGGCGTGCTCCATCGCTTCCGGCTCGGTGATCCGCTCCGCGCGCCCGTTGACCATCACGCTTTGCCAGTGCGCGGGGTCATCCACTTCTTCAACCTGCAAACAGACTTCAGGGTTGTTTGCGATGTACTCGGTCTTTGCTCCTTCGGTGGTGAAGAAATAGATGTCCTGAGAGTCATAGGCGTAATGGATCGGCACGACGTAGGGACGGTTGTTGTGGGCGCAACCGAGATGCCCGAAGCCCACACGCTGTAACAAAAACTGCATCTCGGCGAACGGCATATCTTCTACGTTCAACATTCCTTCTGCTCCTTGATTAACTGTCTAAATGTGACCATGAGAAACGCTCAACACGAGTGTTGTTGTTGCCGATATTTTTCATGAACGCGCTTGACCCGACTCCAGCGGCCTCTCCATCTCCTCGACCCGGATGTCATCTTTGCCGTGAAAAACCGTTGCCCGCATCGTTTTCATCTCCGCACCCCTGTCCTCTCTATCCCCTGAGCGTTTCGGCTCATAACTCGCCTCTGTTCTCATCAGACCGTGCCGACCCTTTATTCGGCCTTTTGCTCGCGGACGACTTCGACCGAGCAGTGTGCGCGCGCCGCCACCGCCGACGACACGCTGCCGATGAGGAACCGCTCCACGCGATTGCTGAAGCCCATCGAGCCGACGAAGATGCAGTCCGCTCCCCAACGTTCGGCCTCTTCGACCAGCACGCGCTTCGGGTCGCCCGACATGATGGTGGATGAGACGACAAGCCCGTTGGAAGTCAAACGCTCCGCCGCCCCGCCTGCGATCTTCTGCAACCACTCTGTCTCTGACTCATTGACCTCGGCCATCCGCGTCGCCACCGGCGGGATGATGTGATCGATCACGGTGGGAACAACCGGGTCTTGGACGACAATGACGCGCGCCTCACTGTTCAGAGGCCACCTGCGCGCGGCCGCTGCGCGCACGGCCGCCTCGGAGCCGGGCGAGCCGTCCACCCCGACGATGATTCGCGCGGGCGTCTGGTCTACCTCGACTCGCCCGCGCGCGACGCGCACTGAACAACGCGCCTCCGTCAAGACTCTCTGCGAGACGCTGCCCATGACGAAACGACCGAGCGCGGAACGCCCGTGCGAGCCGACGACGACGAGGTCGGGCTTCCACGCGTCGGCTCTGGCAACCAGTTCCCACGCCGGAGAGGCGTTGGTCGCTTCGGTTCGCACGTCCCAAGCGGGGAAGTTGTTCCGCAAACGCTCTCCGGCGCGGCGGGCGAACTCCTCCGCCGCTTCCATCGCTTGCACGTTTGTCGCATACCTTCGCCGATCAATCGCCCGCGCTCCGGCCTCCGTCGCCGCCTCGACGATCTCGTAGCTCGAAGGCGGAGGCGACGGCAGCATAAACACGTCCGCCACCGAGAGCACCTGCGCCTCCACGTCGCTTTGCGGCAACCCTGCCTTTAAGAGGTCGTCGAGCGCAGCTTCGGAACAGTCAGAGCCGTCGTAGCCGATCAAAATTTTCATCTTCTCGTTCATGGTTTTTCTCCCGGTAAATACGAATTATTTTATGCTTTTGGATATGCGAGACCGGGCTTGAGCGGCCGTGCGACGATCACGGGACAGGCAGCCTGACGCAGCACGCGATCCGCGTTGGAGCCGAAGAGCGCCTGCATCTCGAAGCCCGCCCCGTGCGCGCCCATGCAGATTAAATCGATCTCATGCTCTTTCGCGTAAGCCAACACCTCTCGATAAGGTTTGCCCCAGCGCGCCGCTGTTTTGATGTCGTACCGATTGCCGTTCTCTGCCGGCACGAGCCGTTGGAGTTGACGCGTCGCCTTGTGATAAATCTCGCTCGCGCCGCCCGGCGTCCAGGCGAGTTCCGGCTCGCCCGTGATCGGAGCGGGCAAGGCATGCAGCAGATGCAACTCGGCGCCGTTTGTTCGCGCGAACAGGCGCGCGTAACTGAGCGCCACTTCCGCGTCGTCCGAGAAGTCGTGCGCGACCAGCACGCGCTTGAGTTTGCTTATCGCTCCGGGCTGGCCGTTCAACCATTCGCGCTGGTCGGGGTGCGTGACGAGCACCGGGCACGGGGCGGAGCGGGAGACGCGTTCCGCGTTCGAGCCGATGAGCGCGGCGCGCAGGGGTCGCCGCCGCGAACCCATGACGATCAGATCAATGTGTCGCGCGGCGGCCTCCCGCGTGATCGCCTCGCTCGGATCGTTGCCTCCGACGACGAAGCATTCCCAATCCGCCGTGCCCGCGTCTTCGGCGGGCTTGAGATTACTCATGACGGCGGCCACCAGCGTCCGCAGTTTTTCTTCAAACTGTTCCGCTAAAATCGTCGCCAGCGGTTCCGCGTTCTCCGCGCAATAGCACACATAGAGTTTGGCCGAGAAGGTGCGCGCCAGAGTTGCCGCATATAGCAGAGCCTTCTCCCGCTCCGCGCCGGACTGCAAATTGATCGGGCAAAGAATGTTTTTAATGTGGTTCATCGCGTGTCTGCCCCTCGCCGGACGGCGGGCGTTTCTCCTTCCCTCCGGTTCGGAAGTGCAAGAGGTATGCCGCGCAGTTAACGGGCATATTTCAGCCTTCAGGAGCGACGAAGGCGTAAATTACCGGAATGGGTGCGGAGAATTCCGCAGCGGGAGGGGTTATGACTGCGCGGGCACGGGCAGGCGGAGCGTGAAGGTGGAGCCTTCGCCGGGCGTCGAGCGGACATCTATTTGCCCGCCGTGAGCGCGCGCGATCCGGCGCGCGGCCGGAAGACCGAGGCCGGTGCCGCCGCTCGTCGTGGTGTAGAAAGGATTGAAGATGTGCGGAAGTTCCTGCTCGCCGATACCGCGCCCGTCGTCTTCCACTTCGACAACCACCTCGTCGCGCGTGCCGCCTGCGCCTGCCGCCGGGCGACGGTAGATGCGGACGGCGACCCGGCCTTCCGCTTCCACGGCTTCGACGGCGTTGAGCACAAGATTCAGCACCGCATCTTCGACCTGCGCGGCGTCCAGCGGAAGGATGAAGAATTCGTCCGGCGGATCGAATTCGACACGGACGTTACGGCGGTTGGCGTTTGCGAGCGCGGTCTGATCGCGCGCGAGTTGCACGGCGTGGTTGACCACTTCCGTCAGCGAGGCGCGGGCGACTTGCAGGGCGCGCGGGCGGGCGCGTTCCAACAGGGCGCGCACCGTGCCGTCGATGCGCCCGATCTCGCGCCGCACGCCTTCGAGCACCGTGCGTTCAGGGTCTCCGTCCTCGCGCCGCCGGATGAGAATATCGACTGCGCCCTGAATCCCCGCGAGCGGGTTCTTGATCTCGTGCGCGAGGTTCGCGGCCAGTTCGCCGATCAGCGAAAGCTGCGCCGCGCGCACGAGTTCCGCTTCGAGCCTCTTGCGCTCGGTGATGTCGCTGCGGATCGAGACGTACTGGTATGGCTTCCCTTCCGCGTTGAGGAACGGGACGATAGTGGTATCCACCCAGTAATGGCTTCCGTCCTTCGCGACGTTTCTGATCTCGCCGCGCCAGACGCGACCCTCGGCGATGGTCGTCCACAGATTTCTGATGAACTCTTTCGGGTGATAGCGCGAGTTGATGATGCGGTGATCCTGGCCGAGCAGTTCTTCTCTGGAGTATTTCGAGATGTCGCAAAACTTGTCGTTGACGTAATTGATGATGCCGCGCTGATCCGTGATCGCCACTATCGAAGATTCGTCCAGCGCAAACTTAATGTCCGCCAATTCCTTGAGCGATTCGGCGAGCGCCTGTTCCGCGCTCTGCCCGCGCTGTGTGCTTTCCGTCAAAGGCTCGTCTGATCTCCGGCTCATGCTCGACACCTATCGGCGGACGCGATCAACCTGCGGCCTCTTCGATCTTCTTGAGACGATAGCGAAGCTGGTCGCGGGAGATGCCCAGCAGTTCCGCCGCCTTCGTCTGGTTGCCGCCGCTCTGGTTGATGGCCTGTTGCACCAGAGACATTTCCACTTCGTCGAGCGACAGCCCGCCGGGCGGGAGGCGTACATTATGATTGTTCCCCGCCTGCCCCTCGGACGTGGCTCCCGCCAACTGTTTGTCCGCCTGCGTCAGAGACGGCGGCAGATACTTCAACGTGATGAGGTCTTCATCTTCGAGTATCAAAGCGCGCTCGATCACATTGCGCAACTCGCGCACGTTGCCGGGCCACGGGTAGCCGCGAAAGGCCGCGGCCACTTCCGGCGTCAGACCGCGTATGTGCCGGCGGCGCATGCGCCCGCCGAAAAGTTTGATGTAATGTTCGGCCAGCAACAGCACATCATCGCCGCGTTCGCGCAAAGGGGGCATGTCGATCTGGATCACGGACAGACGATAGTAGAGATCGAGGCGGAAGCGCGCCGCTTCGCTTTCCGTCCTCAGGTCGCGGTTCGAGGCGGCCACGACGCGCATGTCGAGCGGGATGTCCTTCAAACCGCCGACGCGCCGGAAAACGCCCTCTTCCAGAACGCGCAGGAGCTTGGCTTGCAGGCCGAGTTCCAGTTCACCGATCTCGTCGAGAAAGAGCGTGCCGCCTTCGGCCTGCTCAAGCAACCCTTCCTTGCGCGCTTTGGCGTCGGTAAACGCGCCCTTCTCGTAGCCGAAGAGTTCGCTCTCGATCAGGTTGGCCGGAAGCGCGGCGCAGTTGATCGCAACAAATGGCGCGTTCGCGCGGTCTGATCCGTAATGAATCGCTTTCGCCACGAGGTCTTTACCCGTGCCCGATTCGCCTTGCAGGAGAACGGATGAGGCTTCCGATTCGGCCACCTTGTGCGCCATCTGAAGCATCTCGCGGATCGCTGGCGACTCCCCGACGATCTGCTCGAAACTGAATGCCAGCACGCGCTCCTGCCGCAGCAGGTTGACTTCCTTGCGAAGCCGCTGCGTCTCGATGCCGTTGCGGATCGTGACCTGTAACTCTTCGAGGTTGATCGGCTTGCCGATGAAGTCGTAAGCCCCGCCACGGAGCGCGGCGAGCGTGTCGTCAATAAGGACGTTGGCCGTGATCATGATGACGACCGAGTCGGGCTTCCGGCTCTTGATCTCGCGCAACACATCAAGCCCTGAGCCGTCGGGCAGGTTGATGTCGAGCAGCACGGCAACGGGTTGCTCGGCTTCGAAGGCCGCCAGCGCGTTTGCGACGTTCTCGGCCTCCACGGGCACGTAGCCCCAACCACGCAACGCTTCCGTCAGCGTCCAGCGGATCAACTGCTCGTCGTCAACGATGAGAATTTTATCTTTGAACATTGACTGAATAAGCTCTGCTAGGAAACGGTTCGATCATTATAAGCAGGGTGACAACTTGAAAGAAAGGGTACTTAGAAGCTGTTTGGAAAGTCCCGTGAGGGACGATTGATAATAGCCCGGCACTTGAGTGCCGGGAATCGGTTGAAGAATAATAAGTGAGTCCCGTAGGGACGATTGAATGTACATCACGATTCAATCGTCCCTCCGGGACTCAAGGATAAAGACACATCAACTTTCCCCGGCCATCAATGGCCGGGCTATGATCAATTGTCCCTTCGGGACAACAGCAACGTTACTTATCACACAGCTTCTGAGAGAGCATAGCAGCCGCTAGCGGGTTTTATGCCGTGGCAGTGCATCTCCCGAATAGCCTGAGATAATATGACGGGCTGCGGGCTGCCGCCGGGATGAACACGCTTCCGCTCGTTCCATTCATGCACAACGGACGAGTCAAGCCCGGCAACAATCCGGCGGCTGAAACCGCGTGCGACGTTTTACTTCGACACGATTAACGAATCCATGGTGACTTCAAGAAAGCGGTGAACGGAGGGATGACTGTGCTTGAGCTAAAAGAAACTCTTCCGCTGTCAGGGGAAGAAGTGCAACGCATGAACGCTTACTGGCGCGCGGCGAACTACCTCTCCGTCGGCCAGATATATCTTTATGACAATCCGCTGTTGCGCGAGCCGTTAAAACTTGAGCACGTCAAGCCGAGGCTGCTCGGCCACTGGGGCACGACGCCCGGTCTCAACTTCATTTACGTGCATCTGAACCGCCTCATCAAGTTGCACGATCTGAATGTGATCTACATCGCGGGGCCGGGGCACGGCGGCCCCGGCCTCGTCGCCAACACCTATCTCGAAGGCACGTACACAGAGTTCTACCCGGACATTTCTCAGGACGCCGAAGGAATGCGCAGACTGTTCAAGCAGTTTTCGTTTCCCGGCGGCATCCCCAGCCACGTCGCGCCGGAGACGCCCGGCTCGATCCACGAGGGCGGCGAACTCGGCTATGCGCTCGTTCACGCTTACGGCGCGGTCTTCGACAATCCAGACCTCATCGCCGCGTGCGTCATCGGCGACGGCGAGGCCGAGACGGGGCCGCTCGCCGCCAGTTGGCACTCCAACAAATTTCTGAACCCGGCGCGCGACGGCGCGGTCGTCCCCATCCTGCACCTGAACGGCTACAAGATCGCCAACCCGACAGTGCTGGCGCGTTTGAGCGACGAGGAACTGTCGAGCCTGTTGGTCGGCTACGGGCACAAGCCTTACTTTGTCGAAGGCGACGACCCCGAAACGATGCATCAACTCATGGCCGCCACGCTCGACACGGTGATCGCCGAGATTCAGGAGATACAAAAGAAGGCGCGGGAACACGGATTCTCCGGCCGTCCCCGTTGGCCGATGATCGTGCTGCGCTCGCCGAAAGGCTGGACGGGGCCGAAATCCGTGGACGGCCTGCCGACCGAGAACTCGTACCGCTCGCATCAGGTTCCGCTCGCGGAGTTGGCCGCGAAGCCCGACCATTTACGGCTGCTCGAAGAATGGATGCGGAGCTACCGGCCGGAAGAGTTGTTCGACGAGAGCGGTAAGTTGCGCGCCGAGTTGTTCGAGTTAGCGCCGCGGGGCGAGCGCCGCATGGGAGCTAACCCGCACGCGAACGGCGGCCTGCTGCTGAAGGATTTGAAGCTACCCGATTTCCGCGACTATGCCGTCAAAGTGTCCAAACCCGGCACGATTGAAGCGGAAGCGACTCGCGTCATGGGGAAATTCCTGCGCGCCGTGATGGAGCGTAACGCGGAGAGTCGCAACTTCCGCATGATGGCGCCGGATGAGACCGCTTCGAATCGCCTGAGTCCGATCTTCGAGGCGACCAGTCGCGTCTTCGTCGACACAATCCTTCCGACCGACGATCATTTATCGCCCGACGGGCGGGTGATGGAAATCCTGAGCGAGCACCTCTGCCAGGGCTGGCTCGAAGGCTACCTGCTCACCGGCCGTCATGGATTCTTCAACTGTTACGAGGCGTTCATCCACATCATCGATTCGATGTTCAACCAGCACGCCAAGTGGTTGAAGACGACGCGGGGCATTCCCTGGCGACGGCCTATCGCATCGCTCAACTACCTGTTGTCGTCGCACGTCTGGCGGCAGGATCACAACGGCTTCAGCCACCAAGACCCCGGCTTCATCGATCACGTCGTCAACAAGAAAGCCGAGATCGTTCGTGTCTATCTGCCGCCCGACGCGAACACCTTGCTCTCCGTCACGGATCACTGCCTGCGGAGCCGCAATTACGTCAACGTGATCGTCGCCGGCAAGCAACCGGCCTTGCAGTATCTCGACATGGATGCGGCCGTGAAGCACTGCACGGTCGGGGCAGGCATCTGGGCGTGGGCAAGCAATGACGAGGGCGCGGAACCGGACGTGGTGTTGGCCTGCGCGGGCGACGTGCCGACGCTCGAAACGCTGGCCGCCGTGGACATGCTCCGGCAACACTTTCCGGAGTTGAAAATTCGCGTGGTGAACGTGGTTGACTTGATGACGCTGCAACCTGAGAGCGAGCACCCGCACGGCCTTTCGGACAAGGATTTCGATTCCCTGTTCACGACCGACAAACCCGTCATCTTCGCCTTCCACGGCTACCCGTGGCTGATTCACCGTCTGGCTTATCGCCGCACGAACCATCCGAACATACACGTCCGCGGCTACAAGGAGGAAGGGACGACCACGACGCCGTTCGACATGGTGGTCTTAAACGACCTCGACCGTTTTCATCTCGTGATGGACGTGATCGAGCGCGTGCCCAAACTGGCGCAGGTCGGCGCGCACGCCAAACAGGAGATGCGCGACAAACTGATCGAGCACCGGCACTACATCAGAAAGCACGGCGATGATATGCCGGAGATACGCGATTGGAAGTGGCCGCACTGAGTCTGGCGTCACAGTTGTCATAAATAAGGATGGTCGGGTAACTCGTGTAGGGCGGGCGGGGACTTCGTATTTCTTCGGCAGTTCGTTCGCGCTCGTGATCATGGTGCGGCTCTAAATTCTATCCCGGTCTGCCAAGATCATTTTTTACCACTGGGAAATTTTCCCATTGTGCCCTGCGGAATAATCCCCACGGCGGGCGCGCTTGCGAGCTGCGGCCGCCTCTCAAATCTTCTCCACATTTTCAACTTCGGCGTTGATAAGTGCGCTTTCGCGAGACGTATCTTGAAGCGGCTCTAATTGCCTGCCATTGATGACCGCGTTTGGACTCTTCGCGGCATGGTAAGTGCAACTCCTGTGCTCAGGATGGTGACGGTGGTCACATTCCGCCCGTGAGGCCGGGCGCCAAAGACGACTGAGAGAAATATTTATCAAACGTGATTTAAGTCGCTGCGCCTGCCAGTCGTCGGCCTCAAACCGGCGCACCAAAAGGAGAACTCATCTGATGAACATCAGCACTGATAAGACAGTCCGCGAATACGCACTGGAAATGCCCAATGCGCTGCGCGTCTTCGAGAAACTGAAGATTGATTACTGCTGCGGGGGCGCACGCCCCATCGGCGACGCCTGCGCCGCCGCCGGCGTCGGCGTTGAAGAACTGGCGAGTTTGCTGGAACAAGCGAACGACGCTCCCGTCGCATCCGTTCAGCCCGTCGCCGCACAGTCGGGCACGCTCGCGGAACTGATCGACCACATCATCGACAAGCACCACACGTTCACGCGCGCGGAGATGGAGCGCATCAACGCGCTGTTCGAAAAAGTCTGCTCGAAGCACGGCGCAGGTCACTCCGAAGTGGTCATCGCCCGCACGCTTTTCCATAGGCTCTGCGACGACTTGAAGCCGCACATGTACAAAGAGGAAGCGGTGCTTTTCCCCTACGTCAAGGCTTTGGAGCAGGCCGTCAGCCGCAAGACGGCGATGCCCTTCGCACCGTTCGGGACGGTGAACAACCCCGTCCGCATGATGATGTCCGAGCACGACACGGCGGGCGACCTCCTGCGCGAACTGCGCGCCGCGACCACGGACTACGCCCTGCCCGACGACGCCTGCATGAGCTATCGCGCGCTCTACGACGCGCTCGAAGGCTTCGAGCGTGATTTGCACCAGCACATCCACCTCGAAAACAACGTGCTTTTCCCGCGCGCCGTCGAGATGGAGAGCGCGCAGCGTCAGCATTCCGGCGGGTAACGCGCGGGCGCAACCGCAACGGGAGACTCATGGGACAGGCGCTACTGGAAGAGGATCACGAAGCGGTCGGCAAGTTGCTCGAAGAACTCCGCGCCGGGCTGCGTTCAGGCACGGACGCGGAGACGACTTACGGGATGCTCGACCGTGTGTGGGCGCGACTCGCCGTCCACATTCGCGCCGAGCATCTCTGCCTGTTTCCCGCCCTCCTCCGCGCGCGGCGCGTGCCCTGCGACCGGCAGCATGGAGACATCGCGCCGCACGCGGAAGTCGAGTCCACCATCGAGCATTTGCGTAGCGATCACGATTTCTTCATGCGCGAGTTGGCGGCGGCCATCAACACACTGCGCGGCCTGTTGTCAGACCCGGCACGCTACGATACGAAGGCGGAGATGGAGGGCGTGCGTCGCGCCGTCGAAGCTGTCGCGGCTCGACTCGAAGAACACAACGCCCTCGAAGAGGAGCGGGTTTACAGTTGGACGCAACAACTCATGCCGGGTGAGGAAGCGCAACTCGCCGTTGATATTAGGCGCGAACTGGCGAATCTCCCGCCGCGCTTCAACCATGGATAAACTTTGGGGATGATTTCCCAGGCCACGGATGCGCGTCGTGCGAAAGTTTTTATCACGCGGAAAGGAAGGAAGATAAAATGATCGTCACCTCCGACACGACCGTTAAAGAGGCTCTGAACATCAACGAGCACATGCTCGGAGCGTTCGTCTGGCTCGCACCGGAATTCGAGCGGCTGCGCAATCCGGCTTTACGAAAGGTGATGGCCGGGCGCGTCAACGTCGAACAGGCCGCGCGCATCGGGCGCATTCCGCTCACCGAAGCTCTCTACGTGCTGAATCTGGCGGCGGGCGAAGACGAGACTGCTTTAACGCAGGAGTTGATCGCCCTGAACCCGGAATGTTTTAACTGCCGTGAGTCAAACCCGACGCTCAAGCCGCGCGAAATCCTCCGCCTTCAAGACACAGACCCGCTCGTCCGTTTTGTCGACGTGATGCCGCAGGCCGAACGCGCCGAAGACCCGCAGCCGGCCATCCTGCGCGAGTTGAACGCGCTCCGCAGCGCAGAGGAGGTGTTGCTCGTCCGCCATCCCTTCGACCCCATCCCCCTGCGCGACCTGCTGGAACGACGCGGCTATGCCAGTTGGGCGGAAGAGAGACGCCCGCACGAGTGGTACATCTACTTCTTCCGCCCGCACGCCGGCGCGGGAGCCGCCGCCGTCAGGGCACGCGCGATGGCCGTGGGAGCGGGCTAACAAATCAATTCGTCCGGCGAATCGGCGGAAGCGCAAATCAACGACCGAGCGAAGCGCGCGTGAAACCGGCAGCCGTCGCTTGCGTGGCATGTGCGGGCGCGACGGCTCCGCGTAAAGAGACCTGTCCCATGCGTGAGAAGTTGATCGATTCGCCGAGGATGCGCACGGCCTCCTGCGGCGCGTGGAAGCCCATCGAGTTCTCGGCCTCGATGAAGTCGAGGTAGAACTGCGCGCGGCGTTGGAAGTCGCGCGCCTGTTTGAGTTCTTCGTCCGTGCGCCCGGCCTCGCGCGCCGCCTTGATGTCGCCGATGAGTTGGACGAGCGCGTCCATCGCCAGATTGCGCATGCGGAACGTGCGATCCTGATTCGTCTGGACGCGCGCGCGCAACTCCTCCTCCGGCCACTTGTGGCAGGTCTGGCAGGCGCGGTTAACGTTCAGCAGGGGCGAGCGGACGTGGTGGTCGCTGATCTTCATCGCGCCCTCGCGCTGGTAGGGCATGTGGCAGTCGGCGCAGGCCACGCCCGAACGCGCGTGCACGCCCTGGTTGTACATCTCGAACTCCGGGTGCTGCGCCTTGAGGACGGGCGCGCCCGTCTCGGCGTGCGTCCAATCCTTGTGCCCCACCTCGTCGTAGTAGGCCATGATGTTGTCCACGTTCAGCCCCTTCGCCCACGGGTACACCAGCCGCTTCTCCGCCCCCTTGAAATAATATTCGACGTGGCACTGGCCGCAGACGAACGAGCGCATCTCCTGCCGGGTCGCCTGCTTGTTCACGTCGTAGTTCTGGATACCCTGCGAGGCTTTCAGGGCGCGCATGCCTTCCATGAAGCCGGGGCGCGTGACCCGCAAGGCCATCGTCTGCGAGTCGTGACAGTCGATGCAGGCGACCGGGTGGGTGACGAGTTTGCGCGCCTCGCCGAACTTCATCGCGTTCATCTGCTCAAAGCCCTTGATGAGATCGCCGCCGCCGAGTTTTTTGTAGGGCACGTAGACCGAGCCGTGGCAGTGGATGCACGTGCCCGGTTGCTGCACGACGCGCTGGCGTTCAGTCCACGTCTGGTCGGAGAGCATGTAGGCGTGGCCGCGCTCCTCGCGGAAGTCCGTGGAGAAGGCGTAGCCCGCCCACATCGTCTTGAGGCGCGGGTCTTCTTCGAGGCGCGACTGCGCGACGACGGAGCGCGGGTCGGCCTCGGTCGGCGTGCGCGGCACGGCTTCGCTCCCGCCGTAGCGGGTGCGCACCTGATCCACGGTCTTCAAGTAGCCGTCGTATTGCAACGGAAAATTCTTGCCCCAGATCGCGGGGTCTTCCGTCTCGTCCGTCAACTCAACGACGCGGAAGAACGGGTTGCGCGCCTCCTGCTTGTGCTCCATGATGTTGACGAGGAGCGCGACGCCCGCGACGGCCGCGAGCGCGGCGACGATGGCCGCCAGCGCGATCAGTTTGAAGGAGCGTCTGCCCCACCGCGAGGGTTTCTCTTCCCGTGCCTGTGTCTCTTGCTCTCTCTCAGCCATAGCGTTCGGTTACCTTGTTCGTCTGGTTTCAAACTCGACCGTTTAACGGAGGTGGCCGACCTGAGT
>DASQNL010000016.1:0-3644 GCA_035644995.1 Pyrinomonadaceae bacterium
TTGACACAGCCGTCGCCCCGTCCCAGACAGGCCGCGCCCGCTCGAAATTCTGCTGGCAGTGGGGGGCAAATCTGTTTATACTGGCGCGCGCCCGCGGAAACGAGCGCGCCCTTTGATTGGACGGCCGACGTTCAATCGCCCCCGATTCTTCAATCCGGCGCAGAGCGATCACACATCCCATCGCACGCCGGCAAGCGCGCGGGCGTTCGAGCCGCGAGGGCGGGCGGAACAGGTTAATGATCAATTGTCCCAAGTGCGGCACGGCCGTGAGAGCGGAGAAGGCATTCTGCCACAACTGCGGCTCGCCCATGGACGCCGCGAAGGCGGCGCGCGAAACGCCCCTCCCGGACTCCGGCGCAACCGTCCTCGAACCGCCGCGCCGCCCCGCGCCGCCGGCGCAGCAGCCCTTTGCGCCCCCGGCGGTCACGGAAGTTCAACCGGCAAGCCGCCCGACCGCGCCCGTCTCTGCTCCGCCCGCAGGCATTGCCCAACCCATGCCGCCGCCCGCAAGGCGCACACGCTCGCGGAAACTCGGCGTCGGCTTCGTCCTGCTTTTGCTCTTCCTGATGTTTCTGGCGTTCATGCTGGCCGTGGCGCTCGACTGAGCGCACACGCCCGCGTAATCCTCGAATAGAACCTTCGACGCTTCCAATGAATGAATTCGCAGGCATCCCGCAGACGACGCTCGCCGCTGCGCCCGCCTTTCGGTCGCAACCGCGCCGCCGCCTCTTGCGCGCTGCGGCGATAGCCTTCGCGTCGCTCGTCGCGCTCCTGCTCGCGCTGCTCCTGCTGTTGCTGACCGGGCTGGAAACCGGCCCCGTCCCGCTGCTCATCGGCTTCGTGCTCGCCACCCTGCCCGCGCCCGTCTACATTGCGCTCGTGCTCTGGATCGACCGCTACGAATCCGAACCGGCGTGGACGCTCGTCACGGCTTTCGTCTGGGGCGCGGTCGGGGCGGTCTTCATCGCCGCCTTCGTCAACACTATCGGCAGCCTCATCGTCGCCGCCCTCATCAACAACGAAGCGGGCAATTTCTACGGCGCGGTGATCTCCGCGCCCATCGTCGAGGAGAGCATGAAGGCGGCCGTGCTCTTTGGCCTCTTCTTCTGGAAGCACGATGAGTTTGACGGCGTGATTGACGGCATCGTCTACGCCTCGATGGTCGGACTCGGTTTCGCCATGACGGAGAACATCCAGTATTACGGCAAAGCGGCGTTGGAGGGAGGGGTCGGCGGCGGCGTGACGCTGTTCGTCCTGCGCGGCATGATGGCTCCCTTCTCGCACCCGTTGTTCACGAGCATGACGGGCATCGGTCTGGGTCTGGCGAGCCAGACGAAAAGCGGCCTCGTCAAATTTTGCGCGCCCGTTTGCGGACTCCTCCTCGCGATGATCCTGCACAGCCTCTGGAATCTCTCGGCCTCGATCAATGCCGCGCTCTACTTCATCGTCTACTTCCTGATCATGGTGCCGATGTTCGTCGGCGTGCTCATCTCGATCTATTTCGGACTCCGGCGCGAGGGGCGCATCGTGCGCGAGCATCTCAAGCACGACCTTGAGCGCGGCCGTTTGACCGATTCCGAACTCGAACTGCTGGCGAGCGTGCGCGGGCGGATGGGCGCGTCTTTCACGGCTCTGACGAAGGGCGGTTATCGTTCGTGGCGCATGAGGCGCGAGTTCAACCGGGTGGCGAGCGAGTTGGCCTTCCACCGCAACCGTGTCGCGCAGGGACGCGCGGTCGAGAACGGCGCGGCCGTCGAGGAATTCTACGTCCGGCAACTCTCGGAGTTGCGCGGCCGGTTCAACATCTCTTGAAGCCGAGCGAAACTTAAAACGAACATCCCCCCGTGAAAATCCAACTTCTCCCCAGCACCTTCGACCAACACGGCCGCGCCTCACAGGAACAGCGACTCACCTGTTTCGTCATTGACGACCGCGTCGCCGTGGACGCCGGGAGCATCGCCCTCGCCCTCTCCGACGAACAACACGAAACCGTCCGCGACATCATCGTCACGCACCCGCACATGGATCACATAGCGACGCTCCCCATCTTCATAGACGATCACTTCGCGCTCCTGACCGAACCCATCCGCGTCCACGCGACCGAGGAAGTCATCGCCCTGCTTGAACGCGACGTGTTCAACTGGACGGTCTACCCGCGCTTCTCCCAACTGAAGAACGAACACGGCTACGTGATGGAGTATGTCCCGTTCCGCCCGCGCGAGGAATTTCGGGTGGCGCACCTGACGGTCGAGGCCGTGCCCGTCAACCACATCGTCCCGACCGTCGGCCTCGTCGTCTCGGACGGCCGGACGACCGTGGCGTTCAGTTCCGACACGGCCGCCACCGAAGAGTTCTGGGAAGTCGTCAACGAGAGGGCGGACATCTCCGCCCTTTTTATCGAGGCGTCGTTCCCCAACTCGATGGGCAAGCTCGCCGAAGTCTCCGGCCACCTCACGCCCGCGGGCGTCGCCGCCGAACTGCGCAAACTCTCCCACCAACACCTCGACGTGCTGGCCGTTCACCTCAAACCCTCCTACCGCGAAACGCTCGTCCGCGAACTCGACGCGCTCGGCATCCGCGGCCTCTCCGCGATGGAAGCCGGACGCGCCTACCGGTGGTGAAGGCGCGTGGAACGGCGCGGGCGTTGAAACTCGCGCCGGGAAAAATCAAAAGCCGCCTCAAGTGAGAGGCGGCTCGCGCGCAGTTGGTTGAGATAGAGTCGTCAGTTCGTCACTCGCAGAATTCCCCGCCCGCCGCCTTCGTCGCTTCCGAGTCCGCCAACAAGCCTTCCATGTGCTGCCGCGCTTTCCACGCGCCCGTGCGGTTCGCCACCTCGATCCCGTCCGTCCACGCGCGCTGCGCCTCCTCGCGCCGCCCCTGATTCGCGAGCGACGTGCCGAGCATCTGGTAGGCTGCCGTGAAGTCGGCGTTCAATTTCACGACTTGCCGGAGCGCGTCCGCCGCCTCGTCCCAACGTTCCAATTTCACGTACTCGTTCGCCAACCCGTACCAGACCATCTCTTGTTCCGGCTCGGCGGCGACCATCGCCTTGAATGCTTCGATTCTTTCCTGTGACACTTTCGCCCGACCCTTCCCGCCGCGACGCGCCCGCCGCGACCGTTCCTCTCGCCTCTAGCGCGCTCCTTCGAACTCGCTTTCCGTGTGCTCGCCCGCCACGCCGTCGAGCCGGACGCGCCCGCTCGGCAACAACTCGGCGACGCGAAACGTGCGCTCCGCGCGCTGGCGACCCGGCATCAGTTCGCCCCGGAAGGTGACGCTCATGCCGGGGCGCGCCCAGCGGTCGAGGCCGCGTTCGCGCTCCTCACGTTTCGCTTCCCGCGCCGCCCTGCGTCGCCCGATGAACGTCGCCGCGCCGACGCCGCCGACCGCCAACGCGAGACCGCCCAACAGACGTTTCGCGGTTCTACTCATCCATTCAGCCTCCCGCGTTGCGCGCCGCCGTAGAGACGACGAAGCGCAAGCCCCTCTCGCGTGTTCGAGAGACTTGCGCGCCGTGTTTTCCGCCACCCGTGTCGCCTCGCGGAGAGCGCGGCGCGGGTCGCGGCCGCGTCCTATCTCCGCCGGGCGTCAGCACAGCGGGTCGAGTTTTTCACTCTGGATCGGCAAGCCGGCTCTGAGCGAGC
>DASQNL010000017.1:0-8407 GCA_035644995.1 Pyrinomonadaceae bacterium
AAACAGGTCAAAGTTCTGCGCCTGAGCACCACCGCCATCAATGAAGGAATCAAACCGGGCGAGCGCGTGAATGCGCCGACCCCGCCTCCTTCCGCGCAGCCGACGCCGCGCGAGCGCGACCGTCGCGGCCGCGAAGCGGAACGCGCGCGCAGTGGCGTCGGTGACCGCAACGCGCCGCGCGCCACCGGCACGCCGGGCGAGAGCGCGAACCCGCAGACCGTCTACACCCCGCCCGCCGATGCGCGCAGGCCGCGGCCGCGCGCGGGCGCACGCGGCCGCGGCGGCCCAGCCGGAGGCGACGCGCGCGGCGGTTTCAAGGGTCGCGGCGGACGCTTCGACCGCGATTTCGTCACGCCGCCCAAAGCCCTCACGCTCGAAGAACGCATCGCCGGTTCGCTCAACGCGGGCGGCAGCGCGAGCGCGGTCGGGACGGCCAAAGTCGCGCGCATCGTCGAAGGCTCGACCGTCAAGGAGTTCGCCGAGAAGATCGGCATTAAGCCCAAAGACGTGGTGACGCTGCTCTTGCAGCGCGGCGTCTTCGCCACGATCAATCAGCCGCTCGACAACAAAGTGGCCGTCGACCTCGGGCATCGCTTCGGCTACGAAGTGACCTTCGTGCCGTTTGAAGAGATGCAGGTCGAAGAAGAGTTTGAGGAGTTGATCGAGACGGGCGCGGACGACCTTGAGTTGACGCGCGCTCCCGTCGTCACCGTGATGGGACACGTTGACCACGGCAAGACCTCGCTGCTCGACGGCATCCGCGCGACGGACGTGGCGGCGGGCGAGGCGGGCGGCATCACGCAGCACATCGGCGCGTACAGCGTGCAGGTGAAGAATCCCGACAATCCGGCGGAGATGCGCCGCGTGGTCTTCCTCGACACGCCCGGCCACGAAGCCTTCACGATGATGCGCGCGCGCGGCGCGAAGGCGACCGACGTGGTCGTGCTGGTCGTCGCGGCGGACGACGGCGTCATGCCCCAGACCATCGAGGCCATCGAGCACTCGCGCGCGGCGGGCGTGCCGATCATCGTCGCCATCAACAAGATCGACCGGCCGGACGCCAATCCGGATCGCGTGCGTCAGGAGTTGGCGGGTCACGGCTTGCAGGCCGTCGGGTGGGGCGGCGAGGTCGAGATGGTCGAAGTTTCCGCGAAGAAACGCGAGAACCTGGACACCTTGCTCGAAACCATTCTCCTCACGACCGATATTCTCAATTTGCGCGCCAGCCCGACGCGCCGCGCCTCCGGCGTCGTGCTCGAAGCGAAACTGGATCGCGGTCGCGGCTCGGTCGCCACCGTCCTCGTCCAGCAGGGCACGCTCCGCGTCCACGACCCGTTCATCGCCGGTCAGGTCTTCGGCAAGGTGCGCGCCATGTTCGACGACAAGGGCGCGAGCATCATGGAAGCAGGCCCGGCCACGCCGGTCGAGGTGCTCGGGCTGCAAGGCGTGCCGCAGGCGGGCGAATCGTTCCAGGTGGTTGACGACATCACGCGCGCGCAGAACATCTCGGAGCATCGCCAGATGGTGACGCGCCAGAACACGCTCCTGCAAACCACCAAGCGCGGCATCGAGGCGCTCGGCGAGAAGGAAGTCAAGGAACTGCGCGTCGTGTTGAAAGCCGACGTGCAAGGTTCGGTCGAAGTGTTGAAGAGTACGCTGACGAAGCTCTCGACGGACGCCGTGAAAGTCTTCGTCGTGCGTTCGGGCGTCGGCGCGATCACGGAGTCGGACGTGTTGCTCGCCTCGGCCACGCAGGCGGGCGCGTCGAACTCGGCCGTCGTCATCATCGGCTTCAACGTCAGGCCGGAGGTGCGCGCGGCCGAACTGGCGAAACTCGAACACGTCGACATCCGCCTCCACTCGATCATCTACAAAGTGGAGGAGGAGATTCGCGCGGCCATGATCGGCATGCTCGAAGCCATCGAATCGGAGAAGATACTCGGCAAGGCCGAAGTGCGCGACGTGTTCAAAGTGCCGCGCGCGGGCACCGTGGCGGGCTGCATGGTCTTGGACGGCCTGATCCGCCGCAACACGCGCGCGCGCCTCATCCGCGACGGCGTCGTCGCGTGGGAAGGCGGCATCGCCTCCTTGCGTCGTTTCAAAGACGACGTGGGCGAAGTCCGCGAAGGCTTCGAGTGCGGCATCTCGCTCGAAAACTTCAACGACGTGAAAGCCGGCGACCAGATCGAATCGTACATCGTCGAGAAGGTGGCCGCTACCGAACTGTAGAGGTCAGAGGTTAGAGGTCAGAGGTCAGTTAAAACGATAAGAACTGATCTTTACTAACCTCTGACCTCTAGCCTCTAACCTCTGTTTTATCATGCGAAGGCCGGAGAAAGTTGCCGAACATGTGCGCGAGGAGATCGCGCAGATCGTCGGCTATGAGTTGGACGATCCGCGGGTGGCGATAGCCACGGTGACGGACGTGCGCATGTCGGACAACCTGCGCGAGGCGCGCGTCTTCGTCACCGTGATCGGCACGGAAGAGGAGACGACGGACGCGCTCAAAGCGTTGCGCAAGGCCGCCCCCTACGTGCGCCGCCAACTCGCCGTCAACCTGAATCTGCGGCGCGCCCCTGAGATACATTTCATCCGCGACACCGTCGAAGAAAAGGCCGCGCGCGTGGACGACATCCTCCGAGGACTCAGCCACGACGCCCCCCCATCCGACGCGGCCGACGACGGCGACGCCGACACGGAAACCGGAGAGGAGATAACGAGGGATGAGGGATAAGGGATAAGGGATGAATAAAGAAAGCATTCAAGTGAGTTGAGTGCTTTCTTTATTCATCCCTTGTCCCTCATCCCTCATCCCTTCTTGAAAACCATGCTTGTTCAAGTCGTCGAATTGATTGAGGCGAAGCGACGCTTCGCCATCACCTCGCACATTCGTCCCGACGGCGACGGTCTCGGATCGTCGCTCGGTCTCTACTGGCTGCTCAAGGCGCTCGGCAAAGAGCCGGAAGTCATCATGCGCGACCCCGTGCCGCATTCTTACAACAAACTTCCGGGCGCGGAAACCATCCGCGTCACCCCCGCCGTTGACCGCGATTACGACGCCGTCTTCGTCATCGAATGTTCCGACATCACGCGTCCCGGCCTCGTCGATCTCGACAAACAATTCGTCATCAACATAGACCACCACGCGACGACTTCCCTCTTCGGCACGATCAACTGGATCGACTCGACCGCCTCGGCCGTCGGCGAGATGATCTACAACCTGTGCAAAGCCATCGGCGTTCGCCCGTCGAAGGAGATCGCCGAGTGTGTCTACACCGCGCTCGTCACCGACACGGGATCGTTTCACTATTCGAACACGACGGAGCGCACCTTCAAGGTCGCCTCCGAGCTGCTGCGCGCGGGCGTCAAACCGGCGAAGGTATCGCAGGCCGGCTTCAACAATTACACTTGGAGCAAGCTCCAACTGCTCGGCGAGGTGCTGCCGACCGCGCGCCACGATGAGACGGGGCGCGTCGCCTGCCTGCGCCAAACCCTGGAGATGCAGGAGCGCGCCGGGGCGTCGGACGAGGATTCGGACGGCTTCGTCAATTACCCGATGAGCGTCGGCGAGGTCGAGGCGTGCGCGTTTTTGAAGGAGACCGCGCCGGGCGTCTATCGCACGAGTTTGCGCTCGAAGGGCGACGTGAACGTGGCGCGCGTCGCGGAGAAATTCGGCGGCGGCGGCCACCGCAACGCCGCGGGCTGCACGCTGACGGGCGATTGGGACGAAACCGAGCGCAACATCGTCGCGCTGCTCGTCGAGGCCGTCGAGCAGCGCGCGAACGGCGGCGGCGGTCACGGGTCGGCGTCCGACCAACCGCCCACGCTCGGCGGCAACACGCCCACCGGCCAACTGCCGCCCACGCTGATCCGGGGCGCGCTCAACGCGGAAAGATAGGAAAGCTGTCAGTCGTCCGTGGTCGGTTGTCAGTTGTTTTCGTCTGACCCGACTTGAATCTTAATCTTTAGAATGCAGGCTACGCGAGCACATGCAACTGACAACTGACAACTGACCACGGACAAAGAACAATCGACAACCGACCACGAACGACTGACAGCCCCCCGTTCTTCGTTTATACTCTGCGCCTATGACATGGTTCCGTAAAAAGGGACAGAAGATTGAAGTGGTTCCGGCGGACGAGCGCGTCGTCAAGACCGAAGGCGTCTTCCGCAAGTGCCCGGAGTGCGACGCCGCCCTCTTCAAGAAAGACCTCGAAGAATCGCTGCAAGTCTGCCCGCCCTGCGGACACCACTTCCGCATCGGCGCGCGCGAACGCCTCGCCATCCTCTACGACAACGCCGACTACGAAGAACTCGACGCCGAAGTTGTCTCCCACGACCCGCTCAACTTCGTTGACACCAAGCCCTACCCGCAACGACTCGAACAGGCCAAGCGTGCGACCGGGTTGCCCGAAGCCGTGATCAATGCGCGCGGAAAGGTGGGCGGCCACGCGGTCTACGCGGGCGCGATGGATTTCAGTTTCCTCGGCGGGTCGATGGGTTCGGCGGTCGGCGAGAAGGTGACGCGCCTCGTGGAGCGCGCGATCAAAGAGCGCGCGGCCGTCATCACCATCACCTCTTCCGGCGGCGCGCGCATGCAGGAGGGCACGCTCTCGCTGTTGCAGATGGCGAAAGTCTCCGCCGCGCTCGCGCAACTCGACAAGTCGCGCCTGCCCTTCATCTCCGTCCTGACCGACCCGACGACCGGCGGCGTCACCGCCAGCTTCGCCATGCTCGGCGACGTGATCATCGCCGAACCGAAGGCTCTGATCGGTTTCGCCGGGCCGCGTGTCATCGAACAGACCATTCGCCAGAAGTTGCCCAAAGATTTCCAACGCTCCGAATTCCTGCTCGAACACGGCATGCTCGATGCCGTCGTAGACCGCCGCGAGATGCGCTCCCTGATCATCAAACTGCTCGACTTCATGGTGAACCCCGAAATCGGCGCGACGAAGCTCGACGTGGACATCAACTTCGCCGGTCGCCAGAACGGCTACGACGCCAAGGCCGCCAAGGCCGCGCTCGAAGAACAACCGGCCGAGTCCAAGTTTCAGAATCAGGAAATCCGAGCCAAAGACTGACGAATAGCGGAAGGCCGGGGCTTCAATCGCGGAAGGCCGGGTTCGGCGTGCGGATTAAATAGCTATGCCTTCCACCCCGCGCTCCGAGCTTCCCCTTCCGCCGTTCGACGAGGCGGTCAACTATCTTCTCGGTCTCGGCCACGAAACCCTCGTCGTCAAACTCGGCCTCGACAACATCGAACGCCTGCTCGCCGCGCTCGGGTCTCCCGAACGCGCTTACCCCGCCGTCCAGATCGCGGGCACGAACGGCAAAGGCTCAACCGCCGCGATGCTCGACAGCATCTGCCGCGCCTCCGGCGTGCGCGCCGGTCTCTACACCTCCCCGCACCTCGTCTCGATGACGGAACGCATCCGCCTCGCCGGGCACGACCTCGCGCGCGCGGAGTTTGCCCGTCTCGCCGCCGAGGTTCGCGACGCCGCGACGGGATTAAAAACCGCGACCGGCGCGCTCCCCACCTTCTTCGAGCAGTTGACGGCCATCGCGCTCGTCGCCTTCCGCGAGGCGCACGCGGAACTCGCCATCCTTGAAACCGGCCTCGGCGGCCGTCTCGACGCGACTACCTCGGCGCGCGCCGACGTGCTTGCCATCACGCCCATCGCCCTCGACCATCAAGAATATCTCGGCGACACGCTTCAAGAGATAGCCGCGGAGAAGGCCGCCATCATCCGCGCGGGCGCGGCGGCCGTCGTCGTCGCGCCGCAACCCGAAGCGGCGCGAGACGTGATCCTGGCGCGCTGCCGCGAGTGCGGCGTCACGCCGCGCTTTGCCGACGGCGACATCCTCGCGCACGGCGCGGACGCATCCGGTCGCCTGCGCGCGACGTTCAAGACGAAGGCTGACGTTTACGCGGATGTCCGCCTCTCCCTGCGCGGCCGTCATCAAGCGACGAACGCCGCCGTCGCCCTGGCCCTCGCGGAAGTTTTGCGCGAGCGCGGCTTTCCCGTCACGCGCGAAGGCATCATCGAAGGACTCGAAACCGCCGCGCACGCCGGGCGCCTTGAGCTAATTGCCGGTCGGCCTGCCCTGCTTTTCGACGGCGCGCACAACGCGGCGGGCGCGCGCGCGCTGCGCGACTTTCTCGACGAATTCATCAGCGCGCCCGTCACGCTCGTCTTCGGCGCGATGCGCGACAAGGATTTAGACGAGATCGCGGCGACGCTCTTTCCGGCCTCCGCCCGGTTGATCCTCACGCGCCCGACAAATGCGCGCGCCGCCACGCTCGACGCGCTCCGCCGGCTCGCCGCGACGCGTGACATCGAACGGCCGCCGTCGCTCTTTGAGTCGCCCGCGGAGGCTCTGCGCGCGGCCGAAACGTGTACGCCGCCGGAGGGCGTCATCTGCGTCACGGGGTCGCTGTATCTCGTCGGCGAAGTCAAGAGCCTCATTGCGGCGCGGGGCGGAGGTTGAATCGAGACGCATAAAGTTTTAGATTGCCCGCAGCAAAGAGAGAGCGCGCGGTTCGTTCAAACGAGCGCGCTTTAAGCGACGGGGCGAGGCGAAGGAAACTATGGACACATCCGGCAAGGAAGCTCCCGAAGTGGTGGCGAGCGAAGACGTGTATCGCGGCCGTATCTTCACGGTTACGCTCGACACGGTGCGCGAAGAAGGACACGAATACCCACGCGAGGTCGTGCGCCATCCCGGCAGCGCGGCCATCGTCGCCGTGCATGACGACAACACAATTTCGCTCGTCAGGCAGTATCGCCACCCGACGGTGAAGTACCTGTTGGAGATTCCGGCGGGGAGTCGCGGCGATTTCGAGCCGCCGGAAGAGTGCGCGGCGCGCGAGTTGGAGGAAGAGTTGGGGCTGTTGGCCGGGCGTTGGGAGAAGCTCTCGGAGTTTTTCGTCTCGCCGGGCTTCTGCGGCGAGAAGATGTGGGTTTATCTCGCCACCGAGTTGACGGAAACCAAGCCGAACCCGGAGGACGACGAGAACCTTGAGATCATCCGGCTGCCCGTCGCGCGCGCTTTGGAGATGATCGAGGCGGGCGAGATCGAAGACGCCAAGACCATTATCGGCCTCACGCTCGCCGCCGCGCGGATGGGACAGGGAATGGGGTAAAGGGTAAGGGGTAAGGGGGAAAGGTGAAGAACAAAAAGGCACGCTCATCGTGCGCCGCCGGCCTTCTCACTTTCACCTTGACCCCTTCCCCCTTACCCTTCCTTCGCCCGTCATCCGGTTGACGCTCATCCTCCCGTCTCTTACACTCGAAATCATCGTGGACACACCGACCGAAACTCCGCACAATCTTGCATCCGGCACCGGGACGAACGCGCTCGCCGGAGAGACGACGACCTCGACGCCGCCGTATCTATCCGGCGCGCAAACTTCGACGGCCTCGCCCGCCGCGCCCGAAACGCACGCCGACGATCCGGCATGGGGACTCATGGCGGCTTTCGGCCTCTGGTTTGCCAGCGTGGGGCTGCTCGTGGTGAGCGGCGTGTTGGCTCTGGCCGTCTACGTGGTTTTGCGGCGGCCGTCGTTGGATGCGGCCAGCTTGGGCGCGCTGCAATCCGACCCGCTGCTGATCCTGCTTTCGATAGCGGCGATGGTTCCGGTGCATCTGTTGACTTTCGGCATGGCGTGGGCGGTGGTGACGGGGTTCGGCAAACGTCCGTTTCGCACCGCCGTCGGGTGGAGTTGGAGCGGGCGTTTCGGTTTTTGGACTTGCGTCGGGCTGGCGATTGGCCTGTGGCTTTTCGGCATCACGCTGGCGACGCTGTTCGGCGGGCAGGAAACCGACATTGATCGAATCATCGCCAGTTCGCACGCGGCGCGGTTGAGCATCGCGTTCCTGGCCGTCGCCACCGCGCCCATTGTCGAGGAGACGATCTATCGCGGCGTGCTCTTTGCGCCGCTCCAGCGCGCCGCCGGGACGAAGGCCGCCATCGGCATCGTCTCCGTGATGTTCGCGGCCGTCCACTTGGTGCAGTATCGCAACAACCTGGGCGTGATCGCGGCGGTGGTCGGCCTCAGTTTCACGCTGACGTGGGTGCGCGCGCACACCGGCCGCCTGCTTCCCTGCTTTGCCATCCACGCCGCCTTCAACGGCATTCAAGCCATCATCATCGTCGCCCAGCCTTACCTGAAAACGCTGCTGCCCACACCACCGGCCGCGCCGCAGGGGATGTTGCTCGACGCGCTCGTGCGCGCATTCGTCGCCGTCCAGCTATAACACCATGACACACGAAGTGGTCGTCGTCGGCGCGGGGATTGGCGGCTTGACGACCGCCGCGCTACTTGCCGCGCGCGGCGTGGACGTGTGCGTCCTGGAGAGAGAGCCCGGGGGGGGCGGGTGCGCGACGACGTTCGAGCGATTCGGCT
>DASQNL010000018.1:0-10161 GCA_035644995.1 Pyrinomonadaceae bacterium
GAGCCGCCGCCGTGATAGCTCGGACGGTCGTAGGCTCCGCCCGAAGGGTGCGACTCCACGGAATCGGGCTTGCCGAAGGTGATGTAGATGCGGCCGCGATCCGTTTTCCAGCCGGGGATGCCGGAGGCGTATTGCTCGTTGGCGTAGGCGATGCGCTCGTAATACTGTTCCTTGTATTCGTTCTCGTCCGTGTCCGGGTCGGGATCGCGACGCTGCCAGAAGCCCTCGATAAACTGCTCGCGCTCCTCGTCGGTGGCGAGTTTCTTGAAGGCAGAGCGTTCGGCGTCCGTGATGATGTAAGCCACGTCCTTATCCGGCCACTCGCGGTAAATCTTCTTCACCTCTTCCTTCTGCTTGCGCGGACGATCCATCACATCCTGCGTGTCCGAGCTTTTCTTTTTATCCTTTTGCGCGAAGGCGACGGGCGCGGCGGCGAGGGCGAAGATGAAGAGGGCGAGGACGAGCGTGCTGCGTAGACTAATGGGACGAGCCATCGTTTTACTACTCCTATTGCGTATTCAACCGTAAATTTTGTTTCGCGAGTCGCGCCGGGCTGACTTGGGAGCCGACCGGGCGCGTGCGAGTTTGATAGAAAACCCTTTGATAGATTCTTGCCGGAAGTCACGAAAACGGCGACGCCGAAAGGTCAACACCGCCTTCCCAACCGGGGCTTGACCGCCGTGCATCGCCAAACTTTCTGGGTGCGATTGTAGAGCCTCGATTGGACTAGGTCAAGATGCGGTAAAGGCGCGTTCAGGTTGCCTGTCGCAGGGCGGTTAATCAACCCCAGACCAGTGAAAATGCACGACTCCGGTAGCCTCGTCGTAAATTAAAAAGGCCTGACTGAAGGCGAAACTGTCGTCGAAACGGTCAGCCCGGTAGTAACGCGTGGACGGGGTGGAGACGGGTTTCCAGTAGTCCGGCGTGGAGGGCGGAAAGGAGGGCATCCCGGCATGTAAGCGAAAGCGGCCGCCGATGAGCCGCTCGACCGTGGGCTTGTCGGCCTTGAAGCGCAGGTAGGCTTCGCCCCCATCTCCCAACACCACTTTCCGGCCTTCGAGTTCCGCCACGCCGGGCGGCGGGCTAAAACCGAAACTCGCTTTGAAGACGCGGCCGGGGAAGAAGTTACCGGCGAAATCGAGTGCGGCGAGGATGATGACGGGAACGACCAGAGCCGCGACCACGGCGACGAAAACTTTCTTCAACGAGCGCGCACGCGGCCAGCGGCGACTCGCCCGCGCCAAGCCGAGATAGGCGGCGAGCAGGAGAGCCGCGACCGCAACCCAGAACAGGATGATGAGGCCGATCCCCATAATTCAAGTTATGCCGGCCACGCCTCAGGCCGCGGTCGTCGTGCGCGGGCGGCCGAACATTCACGCCACGAAGATGGAGATGACGTAGAGGACGATCATCGGGGCGGCGAAAAGCATCATGTTGAGCACGTCGCTCGTCGGCGAGATGACGGCGGCGGCGATGAAGATGACGATGAGCGAGGTCTTCCAGATGCGCACGAGCAGCCACGCCGTGACGAGGCCGATGCGCGCCAGAATGTAGGTGACGGCGGGCATCTGGAAAACGAGTCCCATCCCGAACATGATGAAGATGATGAAGTCGAAATAGTCGTTGGCCTTGAGCAGCAGGCGGAAGTCCTCTCCGAGTCCGAGCAGGTAGCGCGCCGCCGGGGGGAAAATGATGTAGTAGGCGAAGGCCGCGCCGCCGACGAAGAAGACCGTGGAGAGCACGACGAAGGGCACGGCGTAGCCGCGTTCGTGCGGGTAGAGGCCGGGCGCGACGAACGCCCAGATTTGCCACAACAGGAAGGGCACGGACAGGCACACCGCCGTGTAGAGCGAAACTTTCACATAGAGCGAGAAGGGTTCGAGCGCGGTGTTGACGACGAGGCGGTCGTCGAGGCCGGGCAGGGCTTCCGGCCGCGCGTTCAGGTCGAAGGGCAGGCGCACGCCCTTCGGGATGATCGTGCCCCCGGCGTAGATCGGCTCATCCGTGAAGAGGCCGAGTTGACCCTGCGCATCGCGCGCCACGCGCGCCGCGACCGACGTGCCGACCGGGATCACGCTCGCGCCGAGTTTCGTCATGTCGGCGAAGACGTAACGGCCGGTATCATTCTCGGCGGCGGAACTGAGCGGGAGCGCGGCCTCGTTGCCGGTGATGCCGCCCAGGGGGAGTTGGCGTCGCTGCGCGTCGGCCAGCGCGGCGAGCACGGGGCGGGCGAGAAAGTTATAGATGTAGTCGGAGACGAACCAGCAGGCCATGAAGACGACGACGACGAAGACGATTGAACGGACGAGGCGGCGGCGCAGTTCGTCGAGGTGATCGAGAAAGGACATCTGGCCGCCGAGCCGCGAATCTTGCTCGTCGCCGTCGGTGTCGCCGGATTCTAAGAGTGTGGATGCCATGCGCTTTCGGGCGGGCTTAAGGTGACGGGCGTCCGCTACAACCAATCGGACTTGCGCGAAGGCGGTTGCGCCCCGGTCGCTTCCGTCTCGTCCGTCTCATCCGTCTCTGCCGCGAGAGCGGCGTCGGACGGCGCGGGCGCGGGAGCCGCAACGTGTGCGCCGCGCGCGATGTTCGCGCCCTGCACGGGAGCGTAGGCGGCCGCGGTAATGTCGTGCGCGGGCGGCGGCGCGTCTGCGCTGTACTCGCCCGCCGGGGTTTCCGCCGCTGCGGGCGGGTCGGCGGTCATCGCGCGGTCGATGGCGGCCTCGCGCTCCACGCTCTCCAACGCCACCTCGCGCTCCCACGTTCGCTTGAACTCGTCGCCCGCGCGCTTGAACTCGTTCAGACTCTTGCCGAGCGAGCGGCTCAACTCCGGCAACTTGCGCGGCCCGAACAAGACGAGCGCGACCACCAGAATGACGAGCAACTCCGTCGTGCCGAGCGATTCGAGAAATAGGAAAAACATGGTTTCAAGTTTCAGGTTTCAAGTTTCAGGTTTCAAGTTTCAAATCTGAAAGCGCTTCGTTCCCTAACTTGAAACCCGAAACCTGAAACTTGAAACTAGCCTTTGTAATCCGGCGGGTAGTAGATGACTTCGATAACCTGCCCGCCGACGCCTTTCGTGTAGAAAGAGACGGTGCGGTCGCGGTGTTCCTTGAGCGGGCGGCCTTCGCGCGCGGCGGCCTGTTCGAGTTCTTCGCGCGTCTCGACGCGCAGGCCGAGGTGCGGCGGGTGTTTCGAGTCGGGAGGCAGGAGGGCGACGCCGAAACCGCGCCCGTCGCGCATCATCGCCCAATCCTCATACATCGTCTCCACGCGAAACCCGATGCGCTCATACTCGCGCACGTCGCGCCCCAAATTCTCGCAGCGCACCGCGATGTGATCCACCACCCCGCCGAAGCGCGCCTCCTGCTGTTCAGTCATAACTCAACTCCGAAAACAAAAAAACGTCAGTGGTCAGTAGTCCGTGGTCAGTAGTCCGTCGTCAGTTGTTCGATCCAAATCTTTGACCACTCGCTTGGAAAGCCACATGCGACGGACAACTGACCACGGACTACGGACGACTTTATTCGCCGCCCCACGCTTCCCCGTAACGCTCGCTGTAGACGACGCGTGAGAGCGGGAAGCGGCCGGGATAGGCTTTATCCGGCGACTCTGCGCGCCCGATGGCTAAGAGCGCGACCACTTCGGCCTCGTCGGGCAGGCCGAACTCGCGTTTGACGGCCGCCGCATCGAAGCCCTCCATCGGCGCGGTGTCGAAACCGTAAACTTCGGCCGCGTACATCAAAGTGGTGAAGGCGATCATGGTGTGGCGGTTGACCCACACGTCCATCGGCATGTGCGAGAGAAACCCCAGCGCGCCCTGTTTATATTGCTCCACCGTGGCGGGGTTGCCCGCGCCGCGCTCCGCGCCCTCGCGAAACACCTCGTCCGCCGTTCGTTTCCACTCTTCTTTCATCCCGACGGCGATGATCACGACCGGAGCCTGCCCGACCTTCGCCTGATTGAAGGCCGCCCCTTGCAGCCGCGCGCGATTCTCCGCGTCGCGCACAACGATGAAACGCCACGGCTGAAGGTTGTAGCCCGAAGGGGCTTGCAGCCCAAGTTGCAGGATGGCGTTCAAAGTCTCCTCCGGCACTTCTTCCGGCGCGAATTGATTGGTGGCGCGGCGTTCCGCCACGGCCTGCGTGAACGATTTCAGCGGTTCGCCGCCGGGTTGCGTGCTCGGTAGGTTCGTCGGTTTGTCTTGCATCGGGGTGCGCCTCGTCGGTCGTGTTTGATAAAGCTGTCGGAAGCGAGATTGTAGCGCGAGACGCGGGCAAAGGGAAAAGCCGCGCGGCCTGAAACTTGACAGTAAAGACATTCAGGCGCGAACCTCTCAAGCGAAGCTAACTCCAACGGGGAAGATAAATTTTGATGAGCACATCACACACGCCGCGCATCGTCTCGCTGTTGCCCTCGGCCACCGAGATCGTCTGCGCGCTCGGACTCGAAGACGCTCTCGTCGGCGTCACACATGAATGCGATTACCCGGCGGCGGTCACAGGCCTCCCGCAACTCACCGCCAGCCGCATCTCGCACCTGACGATGACGAGCGCGGAGATCGACCACGCCGTCCGCTCCCAACTCGACGGCCACGGCTCGATCTACGACCTCGACGAGGAACGTCTGCGCGCGCTCCGTCCCGATCTCGTCATCACGCAAGAACTCTGCGACGTGTGCGCCGTCAGTTACAAACAGGTCGAGCAGGCCGCGCGCCTCTTCGAACGGGACGTGCGCGTCGTCTCGCTCGAACCGAACACCATCGCCGACATCTTCTCGAACATCCGCACCGTCGGCGGTCTGACCGGAAGGGAGGCGGAGGCCGAACAGGTCGTCGCCGAATTGGCGACGCGCCTCGATGCGCTCGCCCTCGTCCTGTCGGAAGTCGAAACCCGCCCGCGCACCTTCGTGCTCGAATGGCTTGAGCCGCCATACGCTCCCGGCCACTGGGTTCCCGAACAAATCGCGCTCGCCGGGGGCGACCACGCCTTCGGCCACGCCGGCCAACCCTCGACCACCACGACCGCGGAAGCGATTCGCGCCTATGCGCCCGAAGTGATCGTGCTCGCGCCCTGCGGCTATTACAAAGAAGACACCCTCCGCGCGCTCGAAAGCGCGCGCTTCCCGGCGGGCTGGCACGAGCTTCCGGCGGTCGCGCGCGGCGAAGTGTGGGCGGTGGATGCGACGGCATATTTCAGCCGCCCCGGCCCGCGCGTCGTCGGCGGCGCGGAGATTCTCGCGCGCATCATCCATCCCGAACTGTTCGGCGCGCCCGCAGAACACGAAGCCGTGCGCGTGCCCGCCGATTCGATGAGAACATAAAGAGATGCCACGCACGAAGAAGCCGGGCACGGAACGGTTGCCCGCCGCGCCCGAAAGTTCGCACGACAACGCGGCGGGCGGCGCGCTCGCGGAGTTCGCGCGGGCGGCCGAAGCCGTCGCCGCGACGACGAAGAAACTCCAAAAGGCCGACCTGCTCGGCGCGTACTTCCACACGCTCGACGACCGAGACCTCGTGCGCGCCGCGCGCTACTTCGCCGGGCACCAGTTCGCCCTGAACGACGCGCGCACCACCAACGTCGGCGCGAATCTCCTGCGCGACGTGCTCTCGGACGTAACCGGCCTCGACACGGAGAATTTGCGCCCGCGCTACGTGCGCCTCGGCGATTCCGGCGAAGTCGCCTATGAGGTCTTCCGCGAAGCCGGGCGCGACGAAGCGAACCGACCGGCGTTCACGCTCGCCGCCGTCGAAAGCCTCATCGCCGCCTTGAGCGATACGCGCGGCACGAAAAACAAGCGCACGATGCTCGCCGAAGCGTTCGCCCGCGCCACCGCGCTCGAAGCCAAGTATCTCGTCAAGCTGCTCGTCGGCGACTTGCGCATCGGTCTCAAAGAAGGGTTGGTTGAAGACGCGCTCGCCCGCGCCTTCGCGCGACCGCTGGCGGACGTGGCGCGCATCAACATGCTCACGGGCGACATCGGCGAGACGGCCGTGCGCGCCCGCCGCGACGAATTCGCCGGAGTCTCGATGCGACTCTTCCACCCGATCAAGTTCATGCTGGCGACCGCGGGCGAAGACCTCGCCGACATCGCGCGCACGATGCCCGCCGAGTTTTACGTCGAAGACAAATTCGACGGCATTCGCGCGCAGGCTCACGCCGAGGGCGGCCGCGTCGCGCTCTACACGCGCACGCTCGACGAGGTGACGCATCGTTTCCCCGAACTCGTCGCGCCGCTCGCCGCGCTCTCAACCGATGCGATCATCGACGGCGAGATCGTGCCCGCGCGCGGCGCGGAGATTCTCCCGTTCGCCGAGTTGCAGAAGCGTCTTGGGCGCAAGACCGTCGGCGACGAACTGCTCGCCTCCACGCCCGTCGTCTTCATCGCCTACGATCTGCTCTACGCGTCGGGGCGCGTGATGTTCGACGCACCGCTCGCCGAGCGGCGCGGCGCGCTCGAAAGCCTGCTGACGAATAACGATGCGGGCGCGGGCGAGAAGGCGGCGACGGCGGCGGCGGCGGCGACGCTCAGGCTCTCGGAGGCGAAGCGCGTGAGCGATGTCGCCCTGCTCGATGCCGAGTTCGAGGCGGCGCGCGGGCGCGGCAACGAGGGCTTGATGATCAAAGACCCGCGTTCGTCTTACAAGCCGGGCAAGCGCGGCCGCGAGTGGCTGAAATTGAAGCGCGCGCTCGCCACGCTCGATGTCGTCGTGACGGCGGTCGAAGTCGGCCACGGCAAGCGGCGCAATCTGTTGTCGGATTACACGTTCGCCGTCAGGCGGGCGGCCGACGACGGGGAACTGCTCAACGTCGGCAAAGCCTATTCCGGTTTGACGGACGTGGAACTGGCGGAACTGACCGAGTGGTTTCGCGCGCACACCTTGCAGGAGTTCGCCCACGGGCGCGTGCGCACGGTCGAGCCGCGCATCATCCTCGAAGTCACCTTCGACCGCGTGCAAGCCTCGAAGCGGCACAAGAGCGGCTACGCCCTGCGCTTCCCCCGCATCCTGCGCCTGCGCACGGACAAGAGCGTTGACGAGATAGACACCTTAGAGACGGTGAGCAAACTGGCGGTTGATAGTAATGCGGTTGAGGCGGCAGTCTGAGCTAAATTCTAATGGCTCGTTAGGGCGCGGAATTTGCGGCGACATGTTGCACCATAAAACGTAGGGCTTCTAAATCTTCCTTTTTCAACTCAAATTCTTTATCCCGCAATCTCATTTTAACTTCCTTTGCATTTGTTATCATCGCCAAAGATTTCAGCGACACTTTCATGTAAAGTGCCAAATACTCGCCGTGGATGGAAAAATCAACCCGTTGATTTTGTTTAGTCGCCGGACTCAGGAGGATGCGCTCCGTGCCGTTAAGCATCGCCGTCAATTCATATGTCCCCTGATCCTTAACCGGTAAAAACCGCAAAACCACTTCGTCCCTTGCAGAATAACTGATCCGCAGAGACATCCTCATTCCGCCCAATTCCAACTCGCTTGTGCTAATCCCTGTTTCGCGCCCCGTAGCATTGCGCTCGGCGTAAACTCTGACCACCTCAGTCCGCCTCTCGGCAAGAGCGACATACACGTGCGGATTTTTATCGTATTTTCTGTAGCGGGTAACAAGCTCGGCGCGCAGTTCGCGTAGCGTGCGTCCTGCCGCCACCACTTCACCGACACCGGGAAGGCTGATCACGCCACGCTCGTCGAGACTTAGTTCGGACGAAAATTCGGGATGAGCAAAAACACGCAACGATATTTGATCGCCCGCTCTAAGTTGATACTGCTGACCCGTCGCAGGGGATGAAAACAGCACAACCCATCGATCAGCAGCAGAGTCTTGAGTAGCGCGCTGCTGTGCAGCCGCTCCGCTAAGGAACGTTGCAAGTAGAAGAGACGAAAATAAAGGACGCAAAAAGGCAGCTATTCTGTTCACCTTTACCTCCCGCAACCGGGCTGCAAGTTATAGAGTGTCGCCTGTCAAGAAATGGGTTTGTGAGAAGCGCCTGACTTCCGGCTTGTCGGCTCTGCATAAGTATAACATCCCGACTTCGGCGTGATGGATAGCAGCGCCCGTCTAATTCCATCTTCGTCTAGAACATATGGAGGGGTATGAAGGATGAGGCCGTTTCGCTGTGAACAAGAGTCAAGCGAAACGGCCTCGATGTGTGTTGAGCAAATTTTTGCCCGGTCGGGTTTTACGCGCCCTGCGCGGCGGCGACGTTCGGCCGCTCCTCGGCGAGCAGGCTGCGGAGCATCCACGCGGTCTTTTCGTGGACTTGCAGCCGCTCGGTCAAGAGGTCGGCGGAGGGCGCGTCGTCGGCGTTCTCGGCGATGGTGATGACGGAGCGGGCGGTGCGCGCGGCCGTCTCGTGGCCTTCGACGAGTTGGCGCACCATCTGCGTGGCGGCGGGCACGCCGTCCTCCTCGGCGATGGAGGTGAGCCGCGCGAACTCCTTGTAGGTGGCGGGCGCGAAGACGCCGAGCGCGCGGATGCGTTCGGCGATCAGGTAGTTGGCCGTCCAGAGTTCGTTGTATTGCTCCTCAAACATCAGGTGGAGCGTTTGAAACATCGGCCCCGTGACGTTCCAGTGAAAGTTGTGCGTCTTTAAGTAGAGCGTAAAAGTATCGGCGAGCAGGCGCGATAAACCCGCGGCGATGGCGCGCCGGTCTTGTTCGTTGATGCCGATGTTGATCGGCATCGGTTGGATTTCGACTCCCGGTTTTGCTGACATGAAAATTTCTCCTTCTGCCTGAGCAGGCTAGGCGAAATCTTTGTCGGTCTTTTGTCAAATGTTCTGCATTGTTTCAACGTCGCGCGGAGCGACTGACGCGCGCCCGGCGCGTCAGTCGCGCAGGCGGACGCGGTAGATGATATGACGGTTGATGCGTTCGCCCGCGTCGCGTTCGTACCAGCGGTCGAGGGGCGCGAAGTTGAACGGTTGATCAACCTGCGCGACGACGTAGGCGAGGGTGGGCGCGGCGGCGCGGGCGCGGTCGAAGGAGGCGTGAAAGGCGGCGTAGTTGTTCTTCTCGGCGTCGATTTCGTCCTGCGTGATGGGGCGGTAGTTGACGGTCAGGCGGGGATTGGCGCGCTCCCAGCCGAAGATGGCGTAATAGATGAAGCCCTGCTGGCGGTAGATGGTTTCGAAGTCCTCCGCCGCGACGCCCGAATAGTAGAGATACTTGAAAAAGCGTTCCTTATTTTCCGCGACGGAGACGCTGGAGAAGACGAACATGTGCGGCGCCCAGACGGTTGCGAACGGCGCGTAGGTCGGGAGGTTGTCGATGCGATAGACGCTGGGGTTGAAGACGACCGGGTGCGCCTCCGGCTGCTCGCGGCGCGCCCTCTCCTTCAGGCGCAGCGCGACCTCAGCCCATTCGTCTTTCAACCCGTTGCCCGCCGCGCCGCGTCTCGTGATGACCAGAGTCTCGCCCGCGCCCCACAGGAGCGCGCCGAGCGCGAGGGGCAACCAGATGCGATGCGGAATCAGGCGGCTCGTCGCGGGCGTGGCGGGCGTCGCCGTCGTTTCGCCGCTCGTCGCGGTCGCGGCTTTCAGAGTTTTCCGTCCCTGCCGGAGCAAGCCCGCCGCGAGCGCGGCCGCCAGCAGCGCGACGTAGTTGCCGATGTACTGCTCGTAGTGCATCGGCTGGAGCGAACGCCCCGTGATGATCTGCTGATTGAAGACGACGAGGACGCACAGGGCGAGCGCGGCGTTGAACAGCGTGGCGGGGCTGCGCAGGTTGAGCCAGCGTTTTCGCACGCCGAAGGCGAGCGCGACGAGCACGAGCGCGTCGAGCAAAATCACGCCGCGCCAGAGATCGGGGGCGCGCGAATAGGTGAGGGCTTGCACGGTGTCCATCGTCGGCGCGCGGCGCGAGAGCAGGATGAAATAGGGCACGAGCGAGACGACGGCCGACAACGAGATGAGCGCGAAGGGTTCGACGGCGCGTCGCCAGCCCTCAGGACGCACGGCGAGCCAGAGCAGGACGAGGCAGCCGAGGAGCGCGGCGGCGGTCGTCCAGTGATAAAAATACGAATAGACCATGAGCGCGAACAGCGCGCCCGCCGCGAGCGCAGACCACAGGCGCGTGCGGCGGGCGGTGGCCGAGAGCGCGCGCCAGATGAAGCCGCAGAAGAAAAAGAAGAAGGCGAAGGGCACGCCCGGCAC
>DASQNL010000019.1:0-3533 GCA_035644995.1 Pyrinomonadaceae bacterium
ACGAAGCGATAGCGCACGTCGCCTTTGATCGTGCGTTCGTAAGCCTCGTTGATGTTCTGGATGGGAATCACTTCCACGTCAGAAGCGACGTTTCGCTCCGCGCAGTAGTCGAGCATCTCCTGTGTCTCGCGGATGCCGCCGATCATCGAACCGGCGAGCTTTCTCCCGTTCGTGATGAGCGAGAAGGCGTGCACCTCGGCGGGCTTTTCGGGCACGCCGACGAGCGCCATCGTCCCGTCGCGCCGCAGCAGGTTGAGATACATGTTGAGATCGTGCGCGGCGGAAACCGTGTCGAGGATGAAGTGGAATGTGCCCGCGAGCGGTTCGAGGTTCTGCGGGTCTTTGGTCATGACGAAGTGGTGCGCGCCGAGGCGTCGTGCGTCGGCTTCCTTCGACTGCGAAGTGCTGAAGACCGTGACCTCCGCGCCCATCGAGGCGGCGAGCTTGACGCCCATGTGCCCGAGGCCGCCGAGACCGACGACCCCGACGCGCTGACCCGCGCCGACTTTGAAATGATGCAGCGGCGAATACGTGGTGATCCCGGCGCAGAGCAACGGGGCGACCGTTTCCGGCGATAAGCCCGCGGGAATCTTCAGCGTGTAATTTTCGTCCACGACGATCTGATTGGAATAGCCGCCGTAGGTCGGCGTCTGCTCGTCCATTTCGGTTCCGTTGTAGGTGGCGACGAGATGTTTCTGACAATGTTGCTCCTCGCCGTCCTTGCAGTTTTCGCAGGCGCGGCAGGACTCGACGAAACACCCGACTCCGGCGAGGTCGCCCTCCTTGAAGCGCGTGACCTCCGCGCCGACGCGCGCCACCCGCCCGACGATCTCGTGGCCGGGAACCATCGGATAGATCGAATTGTCCCACTCGTTGCGCGCCTGGTGAATATCGGAGTGGCACACCCCGCAGTAGAGTATTTCGATGAGCACGTCGTGCGCGCCGGGTTCGCGTCGTTCGAAGCTGAACGGTTCGAGCGGCGCGGTCGCATTTTGAGCCGCGTAGCCGCGTGTCTTAAGCATTGTTTGATTCTCTTCCTTCTTTTCGATTCAGACCATTCCATGATGTGTGACGTTGAACCCGACGAAACGCGCCCGGCCGCGTTGTCCGCATCGCGCACGTTTCGCCGGCCACAAGTTTTAGCAACGACTGTTGTCATTTTCTTCACCGCGATGCCACTATTCATCTCCGTCGACGGAGGCCGCGCGGCTGCGCGGTCTCCGCACACACGGCGCGGCGGGCGCGCGCGCTTGTCATCTTGTCACTTGAGATGAGCCATGATAAGTTCTCATCAAAAGAAGCTCACCAGACAAGTTGGGAAGGAAGAAGGCCGATGGGTAAGGAGCAGTCGGGCAATCGCACGGTTCTCGTCGTGGACGATTCGGGCGACATCCGCGAGTTGATCCGGATGATGCTGCAAATGAAGAATTGTCTCGTCGTGGAGGCCGTCAACGGGCAGGAAGCCGTGGAACTCGCACCGCAGGTGTGTCCGAATTTGATCTTGATGGACTTGAGTATGCCCGTGCTCGACGGCTACGAGGCGACCCGCCGGATCAAAGCGCAAAACAAAATGCAGGACATTCCCATCGTCGCCGTCTCGGCCTTCTGCGACGTGGAAAACCGGCACAAGGCCGTTGCCGCCGGTTGCATCGAGTGCGTCAGCAAGCCGATAGACTTCGCCGTCATCGGCGAGGTGTTGAATCGCTACCTGCAAGCATGTTGAACGCCCGCGCCCCGTTCGCCAACCTCGAAGCCGTTTCTAACTCCGGCTCGTGACGCCCGCCAACCCCACGATCACCGCGATGAACTCCGCCGGATTGATCGGCTTCGCCACATGAACTTGAAAGCCCGCCAGTAAGGCGCGCATGCGGTCGTCTTCCTGCGCGTAAGCGGTCAGCGCGACGGCGGGAACTCTGCCTCCCTCCGCCGGACTGAGCGCGCGCACTCGCCGCAGCAGCGCATAACCGTCCTCTTGCGGCATGCCGATGTCGCTCACCAATATGTCCGGCCTGAACTCTTTCAGCGCGGCCATCGCCTCCGATGCCGACGCCGCGACGCGCACCTGCGCGCCGCTTTGCTCCATGATCGTTTTGAGCAACAGGCGCGCGTCCGGTTCGTCGTCCACGACGAGCACACGCAGGTTGACCAGCTCCGGGGCGGAACCGACGTTGGCCGCGACTTCGGCGAGCGAGGCCGAGAGTTTTTGCGCTTCCGTCGCGCCGTCGCGGTCGCCGTCGGCGACGGGCAGCTCGATGGTGAAGGTTGCGCCGCGCCCCTCGCCCTCGCTCTCGACCGTCACCGTGCCGCCGTGAATCTCGATGAGATGGCGCACGATGGCGAGGCCGAGGCCGAGGCCGCCGTGCGTGCGCGTGATGGTGCCGTCGGCCTGGCGAAAGCGGTCGAAGACGAACGGGAGAAAATCGCGGCTGATTCCCTGCCCCGTGTCGGCCACGGCGACGCGCACATGCGTTCCGGCGCGCTGCACCCGCACGATTACCTCGCCTCCGGCGGGCGTGAACTTGACGGCGTTGGCGAGCAGATTCCACATCACCTGTTGGAGACGCGCCGGGTCGCCCCAGACCGCCGCGTGGCCGACGCCCGCAGTTGTTTCCGACTTGAGCGTGATGCCTTTCGTCGCCGCGGCCGGGCGCACCGAGTCTAACGCCGCCTCGACAATCGCGTTGAGTTCGACGGGTCGGGCGTCGAGCGTCACCTTGCCCGTGATGATGCGCGAAACGTCGAGGAGGTCTTCGATGATCTGCGTCTGCGCGAGCGCGTTGCGCTGGATGGTTTCGATGGCGCGCGCCGTCGTCGCCGGGTCGAAGTCGCCGGTGCGCAACATGCTCGACCAACCGACGATAGCCGTGAGCGGCGTGCGCAGTTCGTGCGAGACGGTGGCGAGAAACTCATCCTTGAGCCGGTTGGCCGTTTCCGCCTCGGCGCGCAGACGCCGCTCGGTTTCGTAGAGGCGGGCGCGCTCCAACGCCTGCGCGCACTGTTGCGCGAGCGCGAGCATGTAGGCGCGGTCGTCCTCGCCGAAACTCTGCGCGCGCGGAAAACTCAAGCCCATCGCGCCGATGGTGCGGCCTTTGACGGTGAGCGGGAGGGCGACGAGCGCGTGGCTGCCCGTGAGCGACGCGACCGGGGCGAGCATCGGGTAGCGTTCCTGCGAGACAGTGAACGACTCGACGAACACCGGCAGTTTTTCGCGCACCGCATCGGCAAGCGGCACGGGCGATTGCAGGGCGAAGCGTTTCCACGCCTCGCTCAACTCAGGCGGGAAGCCGATGGTGGTGATGATCTCCAACTCCGCGCCCGCTTCATCGAGCAGCACGACGGTGCCGGCGTGCGCGTTCAGCGAACTAATGCCCTGCTCGATGACGGCCGTGGCGACCTCTTGCGGCGTCAATGCCTGCGAGAGCGCGGTGGAGACGGCTTGCAGGCGCGCGAGCCGGTCGGAGGTTCGTTCGGCGGCCTCTCTCGTCTGTCGCTCGGCGCGGTAGAGGCGCGCGTTTTCGACGGCCAGAGCCGCG
>DASQNL010000020.1:0-7547 GCA_035644995.1 Pyrinomonadaceae bacterium
CAGACGACGCCGCCGCCGCCGCAACAGGGCATGGGCGGAACCGCCACGGGCGAAGCGCGCACCTACGCCACGAAACGCACCGTCGGCGTGACGGACGCCAAAGCGCGCCCCGTCTTTGAAGACGTGACGGCCAAAACCCCGCTCGCCGCCTTTCGTCATCGCGCGGGCAGCGCGGCGAAGGATTACATTCTGGACACGCCTTCGGGCGGCGTCGCCGTCTTCGATTACGACTCGGACGGCCGACCCGACATCTATCTCTTGAACGGCTCGACCTTCGCCGCGCTCGCGGGCAAAGAGCGTGCGCCGCGCGCCGCGCTCTACCGCAATCTGGGCAACTGGAAATTCGAGGATGTGACGGACAAGGCGGGCGTCGCCAACGAACGTTGGGGCATGGGCGTCGCCGTCGGCGACTACGACTCGGACGGCCGCCCGGACATGTTCGTCGGCAACTACGGCACGTCGCGTCTCTATCGCAACAACGGCGACGGCACCTTCACGGACGTGGCGGAGAAACTCGGCGTGGCGCGCAAGGGTTGGTCTACGGGTGCGACCTTCGGCGACTACGACCGCGACGGGCGGCTCGATCTCTTCGTGCCCGGCTACGTCGAATTTGATTTGAAGAATTTACCGGCCAGTCCGTCGGACGCGGGCAAGCCCGGCGCGATGAGTCAGAACTTCTGCCAGTTTCGCGGCGCGCCCGTCATGTGCGGCCCGCGCGGACTCAAGGGCGAAGGCGACACGCTTTATCACCAGCGGGCTGACGGCACGTTCGAGGACGTGAGCAAGCAGACCGGCACCCACGACCCGCAAGGCTACTACGGTTTCGCCTCCGCCTTCGTCCACGCCAACGACGACGACCTCATCGATCTCATCGTCGTCAACGATTCCACGCCGAAGCAACTCTACGTCAACAAAGGCGGCGGCAAGTTTGAAGAGGTCGGTTATGAATCGGGCGTCGCTCTAAACGAGAACGGGCGCGAGCAGGCCGGGATGGGTCTCGGCGTCGGCGACTACGACAACGACGGGCGCGTCGATTTCTACGTCACCAACTTCTCCGACGACTCCAACACGCTCTACCGCAACGACGGCGAAGGCAATTTCACCGACGTGACGTTTCAGGCCGGGCACGGCGAGCCGACCATCCCCTTCCTCGGCTGGGGCGCGACCTTCCTCGACTACGACAACGACGGCTGGAAGGACGTGCTCGTCGCCAACGGCCACGTCTACCCGTCGGTAGACGCGCATCAATGGGGCACGAGTTGGGCGCAGCAGCCGCTCCTCTTCCGCAACACGGCGAACCCGCGCGCCGGGCAAGGCATAGGCGCGAACGAACGCGTCTTCGAGCGCGTTGCCGCCGCGCCGGGAAGCGCGCTCGCCAACGCCTACACCGGACGCGGCCTCGCCGTCGCCGATTTCGACGGCGACGGGCAGCTCGACGCCGTCTTCAACAACATCGACGCCGCGCCCGCCCTCCTGCGCAACGTGAGCGAACAGAAAAATCATTGGCTCATCATTCGCCTCGCGGGCGACCCGGCGAAGAAAAGCCCGCGCGATGCGACCGGCGCAATCGTCTATGCGACGGCGGGGGGCTTGCGCCAACGTCTCGACCTCGTCAGCGGCGCGGGCTACGCCTCGCAAAACGAGCCGTTCCTCCACCTCGGACTCGGCACGGCCACGAAGCTCGACAAGCTCGAAGTGAAATGGCCTGACGGCACGCTCGAAATTGTGAGCGTCCCCGGCATTGATAGAGTAGTTACGATCACGCAGGGCAAAGGCGCGAAGTAACGCGCCGGGGTTTGTCGAAAAGCGACGCGCCGGGTTCAAGTCGAAATCAATCCGTCTCGTCTTGAGAAAGCCGACTCCATGAAACCTGTCTACACTCGCGCCGGTGCGCCGGACGCGGACGAACTCGTCGAGATGATGCGGGAGTTTTACGCCTTCGACCACATCGCTTTCGATGAAGCGGCGGCGCGTGGGGCGTTGCGGCAAATTTTGGGCGACGACAAATTCGGCATCGTCCACCTGATCCGCGTGGAGACGGAGACGGCGGGCTATCTCGTCCTGACGTTCGGCTTCAGCCTTGAGTTTCACGGCCGCGACGCCTTCGTCGATGAACTCTACCTGCGGGAGAATTTTCGCGGGAGAGGCATCGGCAAAGCGAGCATCGAGTTTGCCGCCGAAGTCTGCCGCCGGGAAGGCATCGCCGCGCTGCATCTCGAAGCGGAGCGCGCGAACACGCGCGCGGCGGGGCTGTACCGGCAGGCGGGCTTTCGCGACCATGATCGCTTTCTGCTGACCAGATGGTTATGACCCGCGCGCCGCACACGCGCCCGCGTCGGAGTTGATTCAAGGCTGCGGCGGCGGTCGTCCGGTGAGACGCGCCCGCGCCGCCAGATACGCTTCCGCCGCCGCGAGCGCGGCATCCCGCCCCTGTCGCAAATCCGAGATCGTCAAAGGCACCGTTTGATCCGGCACCACGCCCGCGCCTTCGGGCACGCGCCCCCGCGGCGAGACGTAGGCGCGAACGCTGACGCGCAATTCGCCGCCGCCCTTGATCCGCCTGATTCGCGTGTTGAGCAGCGCGCCGTTCGACTGTCGGCCGATGACGTAAGCGCGTCCGCTCTCCTGCATAAAGATCGTGAAAGTTTCCGACGCGCTGGCCGAACGCTCGTCAACGAGAATGACGACGGGCTGTAGGTACGGCGGATGCGCGGCGCGGGCATGAGTCAGGTAGCGGTCGAGCGTGCCGTCGCGGCGGCGGAAGCCGCCGACGTAGGTGGGCGCGGCGAAGAAGTTGCTCGCGATGTTGAGCAGCGCGTCGGTCTGCCCGCCGCCGTTCGCGCGCAGGTCTATGACGAGGCCGGGCGTGTCCCTGAGCTTGCCGAGTTCGGCGTTGAAACGCGCGTCGGCGGGCGGCATCCAGCGGTCGAATTTGATGTAGCCGACGCCGGACGCGAGACGGCGCGCCTCCACGCGCGGCGGTGATTGCGCGGTCGGCGTCTGCTCCAAGGTCGCTTCAAAAGGCGAGTTGTCGAAACTCAGGAGACCGAGCGTGCGCGGCTTCGGCAGGAAACCGCCGTAGAGAATCGCCTGCCGCTGCAACACGGCGAAAGCGCGCTCCGAAGACGTGCCCGCGAAGTTGGCGCGAATCAACGCGTACAACTCTTCGACGGGGCGGCCGTTGACCGTCCGCAAGATCATGCCCGGACGCACCCCGGCGCGCGCCGCGCCCGAATCCGCCTCAACCTCCGACACGACGGTCTGCCCTTCGCTCTCCGCGAGCGACAAACCGAGACTTCCCGGCTGCCCCTCCGGCGGCGTGCCCGGCGGGGGCGGCGGGGAGAAACTCGTATGCGCGTCGCGCAACTCGGCGAGCATCACTTCAAACTGCGCGTAGAACTCCTGATCATTCTCCGCCGCCTCCATGCGCGGGCGGTAGCGTTCGCGCGCCTCCGCCCAATTCACGCCGTGAAAGGAAGGGTCGTAATAATCTTCGTTCACCGTCCGCCACACGAGGTCGAAAATTTCGGCGCGGTCGGAGGGCGTCAGGGTGTTCGTGAACTCGGCGGCGTGCATCTTGACGGCGGGCGCGCGACGCGTCTCGCATGACGAGGCGCACACGATGAGCGCGGCGACCGTCAACAATCGCGCCGTGAGACTCGCACCGTGAAGACTTCGATTCTCGATCAATTCGACCTCGCTTGCCGCCGGCCGGAGATTCGCGCCTGCCGCCGCACGTTCAAATCCGGTTGCCGCCGATTCAGGCCGCCGCGACGGAGGCGAACTTGCGCGCGAGGACGAGGCTCACCGCGCCCATGAGCGTGGGGTGGTCGCCGAGGATGGAAGGCATGATGCGCGCGGAGGGCAGGCCGCGGCGGACGCTGCGTTGCATGGTTTGGCTGAGCGCGTCGCCGACGAGCGGCCACGCGCGCGCGATGGGGCCGCCGACGACGACCGCCTCCGGGCTGAGTCCGACGATCAGGTTGGAGATGCCGATGCCGAGATAGTGCGCCGTCTCGATGAGCGCGTGGATGGCTCGCGTCTCGCCGCCGAGCGCGCGGTCAACGAGTTGCGCGAATTCGACCGGGCGGTCGCCGTCGCCGCCGCCGTCGCCGCCCGCTTGCAGGTAGCGCGCCACGGCCGCGCGCCCCGATGCGTATGCTTCCCAGCAATCGTGATTGCCGCACGAGCAGGCCACGGGGCCGCGCTCGCCCACGATCATGTGGCCGAACTCGCCCGCGCCGCCGCGCTCGCCCCGGTAGATTTGCCCGTCCACGACGATGCCCGTGCCGATGCCTTCGGCCACGAGCACCATGATGAAGTCGCGCGCCTCGCGCAACTCCTGTCGCCCGAACCAGAGGGCGGCGAGCGCGGCGGCGTTCGCGTCGTTGTCGATGATCACGTCGAGTCCGGTGGCGTCGGAGATTTCGGCGGCCACCGGCCAATCGCGCCACTCGAACCACGGGATGTAAATCGCGCGCCCGCTATCGGGATCGACGAGGCCGGGCAGGCTCACGCCGACGCCCTCGATCTTCCGCTCGCCCGCCTTCGCCGCAAATTTGCGCACGCTCTCGATAACGTGCGCGTACAATTGCTCCGGCCGCTCGATGTGCGGGAAGTCTTCGCGTTCGAGGACGCGCCCGGCCAGATCGCTGGTCGCAATGGTGGTGCAGGTGGGCGTGATGTCAACGCCGATAGCCATCGCGCCCGCCGCGCGCAGTTGCAGGAGCGTCGGCCTGCGCCCGCCCGTGGATTCGCCCTCGCCAATCTCTTCGATCAGGCCGCCCAGTTTCAACTCCTCGACGATGGTGGAGACGGTCGAACGCTGCAAGGCCGTCTCGCGTGCGATCTCGGCGCGGGAGATCGGCTCGCGGTCGCGCACGTAGTTGAGCACGATCTGCCGGTTGATGCCGCGGATCGTGCTGGAACGCGCGACCTGCGCTTTTTTCAGATCAATACGACGCATTAAATTAATTCTCGACTGAACCTTTCCAAGAGCGGGTGTTGCAGGGCTTCGGGCAGCGCGTCCGGCGCGGTTGAGTTTCAACGCCGCCGGAGACGTGAGCCTCACTTGTAGTAGTTTGCCGCGCGCTCGTCAACTCATTTTCGCGTGCCTCCCCGGCCTCGTTTCGATTGCACGATTTATCCGTTGGAACAAAGCATCGGCCTTTGGCGTGTCAGTCTTGCCGAAAATTCTTGTCAACGCTTTCGCCCGGCGACGGGTAGTGAATGATGTGCGGCGAACCGCGGAGAGAGACCGTAGATGACAACCGAGACAGCACATTTCGCGTCGATGATGGCGGGCGACTTCCAGACGCCGATCCCCGGCCGCGCGGCCGAAGAAGGCGCACACTTCGCGCTCCTCATCGCACGCGCCCGCGCCGGGGATGCGACGGCCTTCGAGCGCATCATGTTGGAGACGGAGCGCAAGGTGGTGGCGGTCGCGTGGCGCATGCTCGGTAACCGCGAGGATGCGCGCGACGCCGCTCAAGAGGTTTTCCTGCGCGTCTACAAATATCTCGACCGCTACCAGCCCGAACAGGATTTCCACGGTTGGCTCTACCGCATCACGATCAACGTCTGCCGCGACGCCGCGCGCAAGCGTGGCTCACGCCTCGACGGCGCACAGCTTGCCGCGCGCGACGGCGCGGACGAACGCGCCGCGCCCGAAGCCGTCTCGAACGATGCGAACGCGGAAGAGAACGCTATCCGCGCGCAGCAACGCGCCTGGTTGATGAGCGCGCTCCAAACGCTGCCGGAGAAAGAGCGCGCCGCGCTCGTCCTGCGCGATCTCGAAGGTTTGTCCACGGAGGAGGTGGCGCGCGTGCTGCGTTCGCGCCCCGTCACCGTGCGCTCGCAAATCAGTTCGGCGCGCGCGAAGCTCAAACTTCACTGCGAACGCCTGCTCCGCCCCACGCGAGGGCGACGAGTTTAAGTCTATGAAATGCACACGCGTCGAAAAGTTTCTGCCGCTCTACGTCGCAAGCGACCTCGCAGGCCGCCGCGAGCGCGCCGTCGAGAATCATCTGGCGGCTTGCGAAAAGTGTCGGCTCGCCGCCGTCGCATACCGTGCGAGCCGTGAGTTGTTTCACGCGGCCGCGCTTTCGCCTGATTTCGACGGCGCGTTTTACGAAGAACTCCGCAGTTCCGTGCTCGCCCGGATCACGCGCGACCGTCGCCGCCCCGCGCCGCCGCGCGGATTCTTCACCCTCTTCGACGCGCGCCTCGCCTACGCCGCGTCGCTGGTCTTGTTCTTCATCGCCGCCGCGCTCGCGCTTCACAGCTATACGCGCGGCGCGTCCGAAGAGGGCGCGCAACAGCAGCAGCAATTGATCGCCGCCACGAACCGGGGACGAACGGCGACCCCGGCGATGAGCGAGACCCCGCCGTCGGCTCAACCCGGAGACGACAAACGGCCAACTCCGCGCCCGGCTCACGAGTCCGCGCGCGGGGCGTCGAGCAACGCGCGGCGCGGCGCGGCGAAATCGTCGCTGCCCGCGGCGCGCGTGCATATCGAGCGCGCGCGAAACGAAGCGCAGCCGGGTTTGCCTTCGACCAGCCACGCGCCTTACCAAGTCAAACGAAATCCGCATGCGCCGGTCATCGCGGCGACGCTGACGACACGCGCCGCCGAGGAGATGGCCGCGACCCTCGCGGGCGTCCGCATCGGGACGAGCGCGCCGCGCGGAGTCTCGCGCATCGAGATGCAAACGTCCGACCCCAACATACGCATCATCTGGCTGGCGCCCGAAACGGAAGCCCCGGCGCGGCCATTGAAGTAAGAACTTCAGAAGCCAGTCCGAAAGTAAACAGGAGAAATTATGTTTTCATTCAAACTCAGGATCGTCGCGGCCTTCGCGCTCGCATTCGTTTGCGCCCATGTCGCCGCCGCGCAAGAGGCGAATCAGCCACAACCCGCCGCGACGCCGGACAACCGCGTCACGCACACCGGTTTCAAGAATCGCGTCTTTGAAGTGAAGCATCGCGACCCGGAGGCGTTGTACTCGGTCGTCGAGTTGCTCACGAGCGGGCAGAGGGGCGCGGCCGTGTCCTTCAATCGCAACTTCAGGACGCTCACCGTGCGCGACTTTCCCGAAAACCTCGCCTCCATCGAAGAGGCTTTGAAGCGGCTGGACACGCCTGAGACGCCGCGTCCCGAAATCGAGTTGCGCATGCACGTGCTCATCGCATCGAGCGCGGCGGGCGGCGAGAATCAATACCCGGTTGACCTGCGCGACGCCGTCGGGCAGTTGCAGACCACTCTTAATTACAAGAGCTATCACCTGCTGACTTCGATCATCCAGCGCGCCAAGGATCGCCCCGGCCATGCGCCCGGCATCATTCAGGGCGAGGGCGTGGCGCAGTTGATCTTTCCGGGCGAGACCGCGCCGCGCGATTTCTACTATAACTTTCAAGCCAACTCGCTCACGCTCAACACCAGCCCGGCCGGGGTGACGACCGTGCAACTGGGAAACTTCACTTTCGGGGTTACCGGCAAGGAAGGAGCCAAGGCCGTCGTGCGCAGCGACGTGGGCGTGCGCGATGGC
>DASQNL010000021.1:0-1904 GCA_035644995.1 Pyrinomonadaceae bacterium
AGGACCGCGTGCCGCAGGCGCGCATCTACCGCGTCTATCACGCGCCCGCGTGGCGCGACGCTGAGACGCAGCACTTGCGCCTCTTCGCCGACGTGCTGGCGAACTCCAAAGATTCGCGTCTCGCGCGCCGTCTGGTTTACGACAAAAAGAGTGCGACCGACGTTCGCGCGGCCATGTTCGAGAGCGAACTCGGCAGCACTTTCTTCGTCATCGCGTCGGTCAAACCCGAAGCTAATCCGTCGGATGTCGAGCGCGACATCGACGCCGTGCTCGGCGAGATGCTCGAACAGGGCGCGAGCGAAGAAGAGTTGCGGCGCATGAAGAACGTCAACCTCGCGAATTTTCTGCGCGGCGCGGAGCGGCTCGGCGGCTTCGGCGGGCGCTCCGACATTCTCGCCGAGAGCATGACCTACGGCGGCACGCCCGATTATTACCTGCAACGCCTCGAAGCGATGGCGAACGCGACGCCCGCCGATGTGCGTGCGGCTGCGAACCGCTGGCTGCGCGCCAATCATTACACGATGACGGTCAAGCCGTTTCCGCGACTCGCGGCGGGAAAGTCCGACGTTGATCGCAAAATCCTGCCCGCGCTCGGCGCTGCGCCCGACGTTAAATTCCCCGCCCTCCAACGCGCCAAGCTCAAGAACGGCTTGAACGTCCTCCTGCTCGAACGCCACGCCACGCCGATTGTGAACGTCGCGCTCGCGCTCGACGCCGGTTCCTCTTCCGACACGCCTGAGAAGGCGGGCGTCGCCACGCTCGCGCTCGACCTGATGGACGAAGGCACGAAGACGCGCGACGCTTTCCAGATCGAAAAAGAGCTGGACATGCTCGGCGCGACCCTGTTCACCGGAAGCTCGCTCGATCTGTCGTTCGTGCGCCTGCTGGCGACGGCTGAAAATCTGCGCCCGTCGCTCGCCGTCATGGCCGATGTCGTGTTGAACCCTTCGTTTCCCGCCGACAAGTTTTTGATTCAGAAGCAGCGCCGCATCGCGCAGATCGGTCAGGAGAAGGCGAACCCGAACGCGCTCGCGCAGCGCATCCTGCCCGCCATCATGTACGGGGCGAGTCACGCTTACGGCAAGCCCGCATCGGGTTTTGAAAAAACGGTCGAAACGATCTCGCGCGAAGACCTGATGAAATGGCACGCCGACTGGTTCAAACCGGCGAGCGCCACCGTCATCGTCACGGGCGACACCACGCTCGACAAAGTTTTGCCCCTGCTCGAAGAAACCCTCGGCGGCTGGCGGCAGGGCGACGCGCCGCGAAAAAATCTCGGCACGGTCGCGCGCACTCAGGGCAAGAAGATTTACCTCATCGACAAACCGAACGCCCCGCAATCAACCATCGTCGCCGCTCATGTTTCGGAGACGAGCGGGCAGCCCGAAGACCTCGCGCTCGAACCCGTCATGCAGAACTTCGGCGGCATGGCCACGTCGCGTCTCAATCGCAATTTGCGTCTCGACAAACACTGGAGCTACGGCACAACCGGTCAAGTAACTTCCGTGCGCGGGCAGCGCACGTTCGTCGTCGTCGCGCCCGTGCAGACCGACAAGACCAAAGAATCAATCGTCGAAGTGGTGAAAGAAATCAACGATGTCGCGGGCGCGCGACCCGTCGGCGGCGAAGAATTTACGAGCATCATGCGCAACATGACTTCGCGCCTCGCGGGAAGGTTTGAGACCATTTCGGCTCTGGAAGCGGCGGCGATCTCTCAAATCAATCTGAATCTGCCCGCCGACTACTGGGCGAACTACTCGAAAAATCTGCGCTCGCTCAGCGAAGCGCAACTCGGCGCGGCGGCGAAGAAATTCGTACGCCCGGGCGATCTCGTCTGGATCGTGATCGGCGATTTAAGCAAGATCGAAACGGGCATCCGCGAACTGAACCTCGGCGAAGTCATA
>DASQNL010000022.1:0-3546 GCA_035644995.1 Pyrinomonadaceae bacterium
TTCCTGCCGGTGTTCCGCCGCGACGAGGCGCGGGTAGACCACCACGCCGCCCGTCTCGATCTTGAAATCGTGGAAGCCGCCGCGATAACGACTCCCGCGCAGCTTGACGACGCGCAGGCGACGCCGCTCCGTGCCGTAATCCAACGCGAGTTGTTCTAGTTCGACGACGCCGTGCGCGATTGACCGCACCTGCAAGTCGCTGGCGGTCGAGGTGCGGTCGTCGAGCAAAAGCACCGTGCACTGTCGCCCGGCGAAATACTGTTTGAGCGCGAGAATCTGCCGCCGGTAGCGCAGCGCGTCGCGCGCCAGCAGCCGCATCTCGGAGAGCGAATCGAAGACGACGCGGCGCGGCTGGATGCGTTCCACCTCGTCGAGCACGGCGCTCGTCGTCTCGACGAATTCGACTTCGGAAGGATGGAAGATGGTGTACTGCGTCTCGGTCTTGAGGCTCTCTTCCGGCGGGATGAGTTCGTAGATGTTCATCCCGTCGAGCGACCAGCCGTGCGAGGCGGCCACGTCCTCGATCTCCTCTTTCGTCTCGGAGAGCGTGACGTAGAGCACAGGCTCGCCGCGCGCCACGCCTTCGAGCAGAAACTTGAGCGCGAGCGTGGTCTTGCCCGTGCCGGGGTCGCCCTCCACGAGATAGAGCCGGTTGGCCGGAAAGCCGCCCTCCAGAATGCTGTCGAGGCCGTCGTTGCCGGTCGCCAATCTTTCGGGCGCGACGGGCGTTTGCCTCCGCGTGTTGTCAGGTTTCTCTTTTTTGTTCGCCATTGCCCTGTCGCTCGTTACGCTTGGTTAGCTGCCCGTTTCCGGTTGTGGTGGAGACGTTCGTGTGCCGTTCAATATTTTTAGAGAGCCGGACAAGGGTAGCACGCTGTAGAATGGATTTACATTCTAAATCGGCGCGCGTCGCCTCCGTTCGGAAAATCGAAAGTTGGACCGCGAACCGACAACCTGACTTATGAACAGACAGCTCAACGTCGTCGAACAGATCACGGAAGGCGAGGCGCGTTTCGAGCGCGTGCGCCGGACGGCAGGTTTCATACTCGCGCCCGCCGTCTTCATCCTGCTCCTGCTCCTGCCGCTGCCCGCACTCAAACCGGAGGCGCACCACCTTGCGGCGGTGATGGCGGCGGTCGTCGTCCTGTGGGTGACGGAGGCGCTGCCGCTCCCGGCGACGGCTTTGCTCGGCGCGGCGGCGTGCGTCGTGATGCGCGTCGCACCGGCGCGCGACGTGTTCGCGCCGTTTGCAGACCCCCTGATGTTCCTCTTCATCGGCTCGTTCATCATCGCGCGCGCGATCTTTCTGTATCGTCTGGATCGGCGTCTCGCCTTCGGCGTGCTCTCGATCAAGTGGGTCGGCGCAAGACCGGGACGCATACTCGTCGCCTTCGGCGCGGTGACGGCTTTCATGTCCGCGTGGATTTCCAACACGGCGACGACCGCCATGATGTTTGCCATCGGCATGGCCATCCTCGCCTTCCTCTTCGACAACGAACAGGAGGGCGGGAGCAAAATTAACCGCCGCTACGCGACCGGCCTCATGCTGATGACGGCCTTCGCGGCTTCCATCGGCGGACTCGCCACGCCCATCGGCCCGCCGCCCAACGTCATCGGCCTCGGCTTCATACGCCAACTCGTCGGCGTCGAGTTTCCCTTCTTCAAGTGGGCGATGATCGGCGCGCCCGTCGTCATCATCCTCTTTCTCTACCTCAGTTTTTATTTGAACATCCTGTGCCCTGCCGGAGTGCGCGAGATCGAAGGCAGCCGCGAGATGCTTCAGCGTGAACGCGCGCGGCTCGGCTCGTGGACGCGCGGGCAGAAATCAACTCTCGTCGCCTTCCTCGCGACCGTCGCGCTCTGGATCGTGCCCGGCCTCCTTGCGCTCGTCGCCGGAGACCAGAGCGCGATTTATCAGGCGGTAAACCGGCGCGTGCCCGAAGCGGTGGCGGCGGTGGTGGGCGCGATGCTTTTGTTTCTCCTGCCGGGCGACGCGCGGGGCGAGCGCGCGATCACGTGGGACGAAGCGGTGAAGATCGACTGGGGCGTGGTGCTGCTCTACGGCGGCGGCTTCGCGCTCGGCGTGCTCTCGTTTCAGACGGGACTGGCCGAGGCCATCGGCTATGGTTTGACGAAGCACCTGCCCATCACGGGCGGCCTCTCGCTCCTCTTCGCTTCGACGCTCGTGGCGACACTCACCTCCGAAGCAACATCGAACACGGCCTCGGCCAACATGGTCGTGCCCGTCGTCATAGCCATCGCGCGCGCGGTCGGCGCAGACCCGCTCGAACCCGCGCTCGGCGCGACGATGGGCGCGAGCCTCGGCTTCATGCTCCCCGTCTCCACGCCCTGCAACGCCATTGTCTACGGTTCGGGCTACGTCCCGCTCGCGCGCATGATTCGCTACGGGCTGCTGCTCGACCTGGTCGGCGTCATCGTCATCGTCGCGCTCGTCCGCCTCATCGTCCCGCTCCTTCGCTGACGATTTAACATACTTCGAACTGATGAACAGCCATTCAAGCCTTCGCGTCTTAAGTTTTAACTTCGCGCCTTTGCGTGAAATAGTTCTCGCTGGAGGCGCGAAGAAGTAAAAACCGGAAGGCGCAAAGGAAATCAGAGGGAAGTTCTGGAAGCAGCTCTAAAAGTTCGCACGGTTAAATATCATTATGGAACGAATCGTCTTTCTGGATCGCAACACGTTGAGAGCGGAGATCAGGTCGCCCGCGTTCGCGCACGAGTGGCGCGAGTACGGCGAGACGCGCGCCGGAGAGGTCGTCGGGCGTCTCGAAGGGGCGAGCATCGCCGTCGTCAACAAGGTCGAGATCACGGGCGCGCAACTCGCAGAACTGCCGTCGCTTCGTCTCGTCGCGGTTGCGGCGACGGGCACGGACAACATAGACCTCAAGGGTTGCCGCGAGCGCGGCGTTGCGGTCTCGAACGTGCGCGGCTACGCGACGCACACGCTCGCCGAACACGTCCTCATGCTGATGCTCGCGCTGCGCCGCAACCTCGCGGCCTACGCGCGCGACGTGCGCGCGGGAGAGTGGCAGCGCGCGGGACAGTTCTGTTTGCTCACGCACCCCATACGCGATCTGCACGCGACGACGCTCGGCATCCTCGGCTACGGCGCGCTCGGTCAGGCGGTCGAACACCTCGCGCGCGCCGTCGGCATGAACACGCTCGTCGCCGAACGCAAAGGCGCGCCGCGCGCGCGAGACGGGCGCACGCCCTTCGCCGAAGTATTGAGTGCGAGCGACATCATCACGCTCCACACGCCGCTCACGGCGGAGACGCGCCACCTCATCGGCGCGGCGCAACTCGCCTCGATGAAACATACAGCCCTGTTGATTAACTGCGCGCGGGGCGGCGTGGTGGATGAAGCGGCGCTGGCTGAAGCACTCTGCGCGGGAACAATCGCGGGCGCGGGCGTGGATGTTCTCAGCCGCGAGCCGCCGCGCGAAGGCAACCCGCTCCTCGAACTCGACCTGCCGAACTTGATCGTCACGCCGCACGTCGCCTGGGCGTGCCTCCAGGCGATGCAGTCGC
>DASQNL010000023.1:0-1957 GCA_035644995.1 Pyrinomonadaceae bacterium
CGGCGGCGAGAGCCGTTGGGTGAGACTGTCGGCGCGGGCGCAGGATGGGGCGCGCGGCGGCGGCGCAGGCCGGGAGGTGCGGATCAAGGTGGAAGATCGCGGCGCAGGCATCGCGCCCGACGATCTGCCGCACATCTTCGAGCCGTTTTATCGGGGGCGCGAGGCGGCCGCCGCGCAGATTCACGGCAACGGGCTGGGCTTGAGTTTGGTCAAGCAGATCGTGGAGGCGCACGGCGGGCGCGTCGGCGTCGAGAGCGAGTTCGGGCGCGGCAGCGCGTTCACGATTCACCTGCCCGCCGCGCCGAACGAAACGGCCGTCAACGGAAACGGACACCCTCACGGGCGAGGCGACGCATGAGCCGGCGCATTCTGCTCGTCGAAGATGAACCGGGGCTGTTGATGACCCTGACCGACCGCCTCGTGAGCGAAGGCTTCGCGGTTGAGACGGCGACCGACGGCGAGGCCGGACTCGCGCGCGCCCTCGCGGAAACTTTCGACCTCGTCATCCTCGACGTGGGCTTGCCCCGCAAGAACGGCTTCGACGTGTGCCGCGACCTGCGCCAGCGCAGCGTCGGCGTGCCCGTCATCATGCTGACGGCGCGCGGGCAGGTGGTGGACAAAGTCGTCGGCCTCAAGATCGGCGCGGACGACTACGTCACGAAGCCCTTCGAGATGTTGGAACTGCTCGCCCGCATCGAAGCCCTGCTCCGGCGCGCGCCGCAGGCTCTGAGCGCGGCGGGCGATCCGGCGGCGACGACGGACGTGTACCAGTTCGGCCAGATTCGCGCGGACTTTCGCCGCGCCGAAGTGACACGCGACGGCGCGTCGCTCGAACTCTCCGCGCGCGAGTTCAAATTGCTGCGCTACCTCGTCGAGCACCGCGGCGCGACCATCTCGCGCGACGAGTTGTTGAACGAAGTTTGGGGCTACAACGCCATGCCCTCCACGCGCACCGTGGATGTCCACATCGCCTGGCTCCGCCAAAAGCTCGAACCCAACCCACACTACCCGCAATTTATCCTCACCATCCACGGCCTCGGCTACAAATTCGTGGGGTGATGCTGAGGTGCATCCGGCCGCATCTTGATCGAGCCTTACGTCCGGAGTGGCCGACGCGTCGCCGCGTCATCGAATGAGCGTGTGCCCCAGTCCTCGTCAAAGCGCGCGTATCACCACGATTAAGTAGATAATAATGACGGCCGTCCCAACATAAGAGAGCGCCTGATGCTGTCGCCCGAACGCAGGATCGGCGATGCCCCCGACCCCCACGATTAAAAATCCGAGCGGCATCAGAAACCTCGTCCAGTCGCCTTGACCCAAGCGCGCCCAACTCCAAAGTTGAAAGACAAACAGGATGAGGGCGAGCGCGGCGAGCGTAAAATGCAGCGCACGCGCTGTCCTCAGAGAGAAGAGTCTTGGCGATTGATTTTCATCAGCCATATTGAGGATTTTCTCCGTTTCATGAGGATGTCAGTCAGCCGACGCAGAATATACTCTTGGATGGCGGCCGGTAAAGACATAAATTCCGGGGCATTTTTTTATTTCCGGCCAATCGCAGCCTTGTTAATATCTTCACGTTTCTCCGGCCGCGCGCCGGTTCTCACTTTTGATCAAGGCGGAAATTTTTGGCGGGGGTGTTAATAAACTCCGCGGGGGGTCGTTTTATGGGTGGAGACAGGAATGTGAAGGAGAATAACGTGCCAGCTACTGCGCCCCAACTGAAAACCGTTCCCCGGAGCGGCGGGCTGGAAGAACTCGAAAGCCTCTTCCGGCAGCATTACGACCAGATTTACCGCACCGCTTATCGCATCACCGGCAGCCTGATGGATGCCGAAGACGTGTTGCAAACAATTTTCCTGCGCCTCGCCGGAAATAAAGAGAAGCGCGATCTCGCGCCCAGCCCAGCCGCCTACCTGCATCGCGCCGCCGTCAACGCCTCGCTCGACTTGATGCGCGG
>DASQNL010000024.1:0-8157 GCA_035644995.1 Pyrinomonadaceae bacterium
GCCCTCGACAATCGTCTCCACGCGTTTATGTTTGGCAGCCCATCCCAAAGTGAACACGTAGCCGGTCTTGATGCCGTACCGGCCGGGGACGCCCGTCGATTGCCCGTATGACCCGGCGCTCGCGGGCGGAGTGAGATAGATGCGCTTCGTGCGCTCCGGCGGCAAATCGTAAATTCTTTGCGCCTCGTTTTGGATATAAGTCGAAGAGAAGATCACCAGATTAGCGAGAGCCGCCCACCTTCTGACCTCGCTTTGTAAGTAACCAGTCATCTCGCCCCAGGCGTCCGTGTGCTCGTGCGCGAGGTCGTGCAGGGTCACAACGAGCGGCCTCTTGGGATGCCACTTCTCATCTCGCGGCAGCGTCAGGTAAGGGTAAGGCAAATAGATCAAGTCGAACGCTTGCGCCCTGTCATCCAACCACTTCAGACCGATCCCCGTGCCCGAACGAAAAATCTGCTGTTCTTCCTCCCGCAGCGTTTTCTCATAAGCCTCGACCGGCTTGAGCGACGAGAGACGTTTCCCGTCGCTCAACTTCGCATCCCGAAAGCCTTCATAAACCCGGTGAAGAAATTTGTCTCGCACGCCCGCGCTCGCGCCGACCCGGATTCGCTCGAATGTGGTGTTGCGCAGGCGCGGGGGGTTGAGGAAATTATTGCTCGAATCGAAATGCGGCCACATCAAATGAAACCGCCAGCGAGAGCCTGCTTGCCGCGAAAACTCTTCCAACAGTTTGAGAGTAAACAGGCGCACCCCGCCGCCGCTGACTATCTGGTCGAAGATGCCGACGCGAATAATCTTTTCTTTACTGCCCACTGCTGGATTGAAGTTGCTTTGAGAACAGATCGGCAACCGTGGCGCGCGGCAGGCTCAAGGTGGCCGTGACGCGCTTGCCCTTCGCGGACACGCTCGCGCCTTTATAGATGACTTCCTCGTCGCGCCCGCGTTTGACGGAGGCTCCGACTTCTAGGAGCAGCGTACTGGCCTTAGCCCACTCCGCGGCTTTCTTAGCCGACAGTAGTTCGGAAGATGCGCTGAGGGTAAGCGTGTCTCCGTTCAAACGGAGGGTGAAAACCATGCGCCGGACGCCGTCGAGAAATTCCAATGCCCCGCTCGCACTCAAGGTTTCAATGAACTCTTTGGCTAGCTCCCTCTGCGACGCGGCAATGATTTTTTGATTGATCCCGATGTTGCTCAACGTGCCGCTCCGGCTGCGTTCGGCCGTGACTTCCATCTCTATCGGCGCGCTCAGATCGAGTTCGCCGCTCTCGACCATGCTTCGGCCTTTGTTCAAAAGGTCGATAAAGGCTTTCGTGCTCACGCGCTTCGGCTGTGCGAGTTTAGCTTCTACGGTCTCTTCATCCGTCGCCGCGTCTTTCGACGGCTCCTGTGGTTGCGTCTTCTTCTTCTTCTCCGTGGATTTCGACGCCGGTTTTTGTGACGGCTCTTGACTTGCCGGCTTCTGTGACGGCTCTTGGCTTAAAGAGATAAAGGGTATCCCCAGCGTCAATATCATTGTCAGTAAATATTTCTTCATTTGAAAACTACCTTTGCCTGAAATTTCTTCACATGATGGAGTTTCCCGGTACATACATGATTGACATGACGAACGAGAACCACCCAGACATGCAAACCAAAGTTAAAGATTCGGGGGTCGGCGAATTATAAAACGGCGCGGCTCTGCTTTACTGTCCGCAGGATGGTGCAGGCTTGTCGGGGAATTTACGGACAGAGAGGGGATTTTTCGGCAGGGTAGGCTGCGCTTATGCGCATCGGTGAACGCATGTTCAAGACTCTTCCAGCCATCCTTGAAGCAGGGCGTAGCGCACGATTTCGGCGCGGCTGTGGAAGTTGAGCTTTTCCATCAGTCGTGCCTTGTACGTCTCCACCGTCCTGACGCTGATGTCGAGCCGCGTGGCGATCTCTTTGTTGGAATAGCCGAGGGCGATGAGACGTAAGACCTCCGCTTCCCGTTCACTCAACTCTCCTTGCGGTTGTCCCTCTCTAGTGGATTGCTTACGGACGTAGCTCCCTACCACGTCGCTCACTATCGTCGGGTCGAGATATGTTTCTCCGGCGGCGACGACGCGGATGGCGCGGATCAACTCGTGCGGGGCTGCCCGCTTGAGCACGTAACCGGACGCGCCCGCCTTGAGCAACTGGTGCAGGTAGCCCTGATCATTGTGAACGGTGAGCGCCAACACCTTCGTTTCCGGGCAGTCGCGCTTGAGCAACTCCGTCGCTTTGGCTCCGTTCAATTCGGGCATGGAGATGTCCATCACGACCACATCCGGGTGGAGAGCTTTGGCCTCTCGCCAAGCCCCCCTGCCGTTGTCCGTCTCGCCGACGACGATCATGTCGGGTTGAGCTTCGATCAGAGACTTCAACCCTTCGCGGATGATCGCGTGGTCGTCGGCCAAGAAGATACGCAGTTTGCTCACGACGATCTAACTCCCGTTCTCATCAAGCGCCAGCGGAATACGCACGAAGATGGTGGTTCCCGCGCCGGGCGTGGATTCGATGTGGAGCGTGCCTCCGACCAGAGCGGTGCGTTCCTCCATTCCTAGCAAGCCCATTCTGCGCTGCCCCGCGTGCGCCGACGACAAACCTTCGACATCGAACCCGCAACCATCGTCTTCGATAATAGCGAACACGTGCTTACCCCGCCGCTCCAGAATGAGACTAACGTAGGTGGCGCGCGCATGTTTGATGATGTTGTTGAGCGCCTCCTGAGCGATCCGGTAGATGGCGGTTTCGATCTCGGAGGCGAGGCGTTCGTCTGCAAGGCTGACGCCATGGAAGTCAGCCCGCAGCCCGTAACGCTTTGACCATTTGCCGATATAATTTCGGAGCGCGGCGTGCAAACCCACGTCGTCCAACTCCGTCGGCCTGAGTTTCCAGGCGAGAGTATCAACTTGCAGTGAGAGCTTTTGAGCGACATCCTCCAACTGTGCGAATTTGGCGGCGGTCGCCGGCTCGGAACGGGAAAAGTCTTTCAAAGAGTTGACCAGCAACACAATTGCCACGATATGCTGACCCATCTGGTCGTGGAGTTCGCGGGAGATGCGGCGACGCTCATCCTCCTGCGCGGTGACGAGTTGCCGCAATAACCGGCGGCGCGCTTCTTCCGACTCCTTGCGCTCCGTGATGTCGAGCGTCACTCCGATCATTCGTGTAGGTTGGCCGTCCGCCCCGTAGGAGCCGCGGCCGCGCGTAATAATCCAGTGCGCGCTGCCGTCAGGCCACAGGTTGCGATACTCCGCTTCGTAATCAGTATGTTTTTCTAAAGCCTGTTCCACAGCCCCGCCCACGCGCGCGTGGTCGTCCGGGTGAACGGCAGCAAAGAGAGTGTCATAGGAGAATTCAGCTTCGGGCGGAAGACCGAAATGCGCCTTGCAGATGTCCGAGCAGGAGAGCGTGCCCGTCTCCAGGTCTAATTCCCACAAACCGAGTTTCCCGGTCTGGACGGCGATCTTCAAACGCTGCTCGTTATCGCGCAGCCTCTCTTCCGTGCGCGCGCGCTCGTCGATCTCCGCTTGCAGAGTTTCGTTGATCCGCGCCAACTCCGCCGTGCGCTCGGCGACCCTCTTCTCTAATTGATCGTGCGCCTGCCGGAGCGCCTCTTGCGCTTGTTTGCGCTCCGTGATGTCGCGAACCATCGTCGTGATGTAGGCGCGCCCCGCGACGGTTGAAGTTGAGACGGACGCTTCGACATCGACGAGCGTCCCGTCTTTACGCTTTCCCTTAAATTCGTAGCCTGAGACGACCGATTCACCGCTCCCGCGACGGCTGCCGAATTTCAGCATGCGTTCCACGTCCTCTGTCGAGATGATGTTGGAGACGTGCTGACCGATCAACTCTTCCGGGGCGTCGTAGCCGAACAGTTGCGCGTAGGATTTATTGACGTAAACGATCCGCTCATCATCCTCGACGAGAATGCCGTCGCGCGAGGCGGCGAACATGGTGCGCAGACGCTCCTCGCTCTCGCGCAAAGCCTCCGCCGCGCGCTTGCGCTCGGTAATATCCAGCACCACCGCGACGGACGATTGCGCTTTACCTTCACGGCTGCGGATGACCGACGCGCCGAGGTTGACCCACACCACCGAACCATCCTTACGGATGTAACGCTTTTCGATTTCAAAGGGTATGCCTTCGGCGATCATTCGCTCGCGTAGTTCGACGTTGAGCTGCAAGTCGTCCGGGTGCGTGATGTCTTGAATGCGCATTTCGAGCAGTTCGGCTGCCGGGTAGCCCGTGATGTCGCAGTATTTTTGATTGACGGTGGTGAATGTGCCGTTCAAATCGGCGTGCGCCACGCCCACCATCGCCTGATCGATGATGGCGCGGTAACGCTCCTCGGATTCGCACAATGCTTCTTCCGCACGCCTGCGCTCGGTAATGTCTGTGGAAACGCCGACGATGCCGATTAACGCTCCCTCGTCGTTGTAAATCGGCGTGTCGGTAATGAAGGCGCGAAAGTTTGTGCCGTCCCGACGCCGCACCATAAACTCGCCCGACCAGCTTTGTCCTCCTTGCAGGCGCGACATGATTTCAACAGCCTGATCTTGTGCGGCTTGTGGGAGAACGCTCTCAAAGATGCTGCGTCCCGTTATCTCAGAGGCAGGCCATCCGTAGAGCTTTTCGGCGAAGCGGTTCCAAGAGATGATCTTGCCGCTCAAATCAGTCGCAATCACGGCCTGCTCAACCGTGTTCAGCAATTGAGACTGAAAGCGTATCGCTTCTTCGGACTCCTTGCGCTTTGTAATATCGCGGATAATGGCTTGCAACGCTCCGTCAGGAAGCATCCTTCCGCTAATCTCCACAGGGAGCAGCGTGCCGTCTTTGCAGCGCACCACCCGCTCGCTGATGACCGTCTCGCCCGCACGTAAGTTGCCGAGGCGGAGCGGGGCTGCTTTCAGGTCTTCGACGGGAATCAAATCACGGACGTTGAGCCGGAGCAGTTCCTCCCTTGTATAACCGAGCATCTCGCAGAGCTTCGCATTGGCGTCAATAAAATTCCCTTCAAAGTCATAGGTGTGGATACCGTCGGAGGCTTGCTCGATCAACGCCCGGTATCTGCTTTCACTTTCTCGCAGCGAAAGCTCCGTCTTTTTCCTTGCCGTGATGTCTTCCGCCGCCCCGGAATGGCCGACCATGACGCCCTCCTTCGAGAACATCGGCGCGGTGCGGATATGAACCCAACGGGTGATTCCCGCCGGCGTCTGGAAGCGCAACTCACCGGAGTACTCCCGACCTTCACGCGCATCCAGAGACCAAGCCGCCAACGCTTCCGCGCGGTCTTCAGGGTGGACAAACCGCCCCCACTCTTCGCCCAAACACTTTTCGGAGGGAAATCCACAGATCAACCCGAAGCGCGCGTTAGCGTAAATACAGCGACCCTCGGTGTCGGACTGGAAGATGCCTACGGGAGAACGGTCGCACAAGGCGCTAAACCATTCCTCGTAAAGCTCCCGCCTTATTTCCGACTGCCCTTCGATGGTGACATCTGTGTTGATGACATATCTCCTGTTAGATCAACTCTTGCTTCGGGAGTGTAAGCATGAATTATGAGGAAACTCTAACGATCTAAAGGTTAAATTGTTTTTCTCGGACGAACACGCATCCGTGTCTCCCCCCCTTAATTTCAGACGCTTAACGGTTAATCCTGTTTCGCACCTTGCTCAACATAGTATCCATCCACAACTTTAACAGGTAATGTTGAAAAAATTTTCGCCCGCAATTACCCATACCTCTCTGATCTCGTCCAAACAAGGCTTTCCCTCACCCCGCAATCTTTCATAACGAAATACCCGCAGGCAAACTATCCCCTTGCATCATAGTTAGATTCCGCGTATAAGTTTTTACCGTGGAGAACACTATTCTGCTCACGACCAGACAAGTAGCTGCACGCCTCGGCATTACGCAGGGACGGGTTCGCGCGTTGATCAAAGCCGGCCGACTCCCCTCCCAGCAATTCGGGCGGGATCATGTGATTAAGGAAGAAGACGTGAAACTCGTCGAACACCGTAAGCCGGGACGGCCTAAACAAGCCCCGTTGGAAGTGCTTGAAGGTGAGAAGGAGGCTGCATGAAGACAATCGCCATCGCGAACCAGAAGGGCGGCGTCGGGAAGACGACGACCGCAGTCAACCTGGCGGCTGCCCTACAGTCACAGGGGCGGAAGGTCTTGGTGCTCGACTTAGACCCACAGGCCACGGCGACGCGCTTTCTGCTGGATCGATACGGGGCTGACGGCGAAACCATGTACGAAGTCTTGCTGGATGGTAAGCCCCTCTCCGAAGTTATCCAGAAGTCGCCGGCCGGGATTCCCCTCGCCCCCAGTAACTTCAACCTGGCGTCGCTTGACTTAGACCTGAACAACGCCTTGAACCGCGAACACCGGCTGACCTCGGCGCTGGAGGAAGTGTCAGGCTACGACTACACGCTGATTGACTGCCCTACCTTTCTCGGATTCGCCAATATCAACGCTTTCGCGGCCTCCCAGAGTGTGCTGATACCGATTGAGTGTGCGCCTGAATCATGGGAGGCGGTTCCCTACTTGATGCAGACGCTTCGCAAGATCATCACACAACTAAAGCACCCGCTAAAAGTATTCGCCCTGCCGACATTCTTGGAGCGGACTAACATCGCGCGCGATATTCACGAAGAAATCAAAGAACATTTCGAGGCATACACGCTCAGCCCGATCAATAAGAACGTCAAACTGAAAGAGGCTTTCAACGCCCGCAAACCGATCACACAGTACGACCCGGCGGCGTCCGGTGCGATGGATTATCTGAGAGCGGCCAAGGAGATCATCAGTGAACACGAGACCGAAAAGGAAATACGGCGAGGTAAAGAAAGCCGCGGACACGACGCAAGGAACTAATCAGTCTGTATTCGATAAGTTCCTGCCGGCCGAAGAAAAGACCGTCCCTAGTACCCCTCCTAGCCCCCGTCCTAGTACCCCTCCTAGGCAGCCTACCTCCTCCGACGTATCTCCGAAGCGCGATTTTCAAAAGGTCGCCAATTCGATCACTCGCGAAGCCGTGCCCGCCGGGATGTTCAACGGCAAGGCCAAACAGTTGTATGACTGCCTCTACAGCCTGACGAGAGGAGCGATAGTCCCCTCCATGACCATTCGCATCAGTCGCGCGGAACTAATGAAGAAATCCGGCATCGGCGCGAAGGTCACTCTAGAACAGAATTTGCGACGGCTGGCGCTCTCCGGTCTAGTAACTATCAAGACCATCGGCGGCGTACAGGGCGGCAACGAATACACCGTCAGATTACCGGAAGAAACCCTACCTAGCACCCCTCCTAGTACGGGTACTAGCCTACCTAGCCCTCCTAGCGGGGGTGAGAAACTAGGAGTCCTAGCCCCCCTAGAAACTAGCCCCCCTAGGTATGGTTTAAGTGCTGATTTTTCAACGGCTTCCGATGGCTCTAAGACTTCTTTTAAGACTAAAGAAGAGAATTCTGATGATGACGCTCACGCGCGCCGCCTCGCCGCAAAGATGGTTGATGCCGAAAAGGAACTGACAGGCCGAATCTCGACGAGCGACGAAAAGTGGGAAGAATTGGCCGAGGTACTCGTTTCGGAGCTGCGAATTGCCGCCGCGCGCACGACTGTTTCGAATGTACCGGCGTTCTTGGCTGAACATCTGCGTCGAAGACTATGGAAGGTAGACAAGGCGCGAGCGACCGAGATGGCTGCCGAAGGAGAGGGAACTCACGAGCAGGAGGTCAGGAACCGGCTGTCGGATGAAAAGCGCAAGCTGTGCCCGGATTGCGCGGGCGTGGGTTTCTGGTACCCGGAGGGGCCGGACAAAGGGGTCGCCAAATGCAAACACATAAGGCTCGTATCCGTCCCGACCGGGGATGAGAGCGCCTGAGTTGTACTACGTTACACACATCGTTTCACGCCCTTTAATTCTTACTTAACCTGAATTAGAAGACTCTGTTCGTATCAGCGCAGCGCATTTCGTATAATGCATCTTTTGCGACTTGTGCAGAGCCAAGTGTCTATTCAGGAGGGCAGCTAAACTCAGTAAAAAAGCGACTTCGGCGACACTCCGAGGCCATTCTCGTCGGCTATAAGCCATCTCCTCTCGCAATGCCTGCTCAGAAAGGGCACTGATGCCGACCTCCTACGAGATTT